>JAURXE010000628.1 GCA_030654635.1 Pseudomonas sp. | reverse complement strand
GCGGTGTAGCGGTTGATCATCGAATCCATGTTGCCGGCCGCAACCCCGAAGAACAAGTTCGGCTCGCCGAGCTTCATAAAGTCGTCTTTCGACTGCCAGTTCGGCTGGGCGATGATGCCAACGCGAAAGCCTTGCGACTCCAGCAGCCGGCCAATGATCGCCATGCCGAACGATGGGTGATCGACATAGGCATCACCGGTGACGATGATGATGTCGCACGAGTCCCAGCCCAGCTGATCCATCTCTTCCCGGCTCATGGGCAGGAAAGGTGCGGGACCGAAACACTCGGCCCAGTACTTGGGATAGTCAAATAACGGCTTGGCTGCTTGCATGGCGATGACCGATAGAATTTAAGAGAACCAATTTGTTTTTACAAAATTTGGCGGGGCACAATATAGCACAAAAAATGATCAATCCCGACTATAGCGCTAGGTTTAAACGCTGTCGTGACTGACCGACGTAATACCCTCCTCGGGCTGACGTCAGGATTGCCGATAACGCCGTGGCACCCGCGCCGTGACCTTGCTCAGCAACTCGTAGCCGATGGTGCCGCAGGCCTGCGCCACCTCATCGACCGGCAACTGCGCGCCCCATAACTCAACGGCATCCCCAAGTTGCGCCTGCGGCAGGTCGGTGACGTCGACGCTCAACATATCCATGGAGACCCGACCGACCAACGGCGCGCGCCGGCCGGCAATCAGCACCGGCGTGCCGCTGGGTGCATGGCGTGGATAGCCGTCGGCATAACCGCAGCTGACCGTCGCTATGCGCGAATCACGGGGCGCTGTCCAGCTGGCGCTGTAACCGACCGTCTCGCCGGCCAAGACCTCGCGCAGGCTAATGATTTGCGCGGTCAGGCTCATCGCCGCCTGTAAACCCAACTCGGCAACACTTAAATCGGCAAAGGGCGTAGCGCCGTAGAGCATGATGCCGGGGCGCAGCCAGTCCATGTGCGCCGCGGGAATGGTCAAAATGGCCGCCGAGTTGGCTAGGGAGCGTTGGGCAAAATTCAGGTCGAGCAAGTCGAGAAATACCTCCACCTGCTGCTCGGTCAGCGGATGACCGCGCTCATCGGCGCAGGCGAAGTGGCTGAGCAAATTCAACTCCGCCACCTGCGCCGCGCCCTGCAAGCGTCCGTGCCAAGCGCGCAACTGCTCAGGGCTGAACCCCAGGCGATGCATGCCGCTGTCGAGTTTGAGCCAGATCCGCAATGGAGCCGTCAGCGCACAGGCCAGCAACGCCTCGGCCTGCTCGGCGCCCTGCACCACCACGTCCAGCCCCAGCTGCGCCGCAACTTGATATTCACTGGCTTCAAAGCAGCCTTCCAGCAGCAGAATCCGCGCGCTGGCATTTACCTCGCGCACCACCAACGCCTCTTCCAGGCAGGCCACGGCAAAACCATCGGCCTGCCCCGTCAATGCCTCGACTACCTCGCGCACGCCGTGGCCATAAGCATTCGCCTTGACCACCGCGAAGGCATAGCGGCCCGGCGCACAGCGCTGGGCGAAGGCATAGTTATGGCGGATGGCGGCAAGATCGACAGTGGCAACAAGAGGACGCATGGACACAGCCCTAAAACAAAACGGGCGCACATCTTAACCGCTGGGCGCCCGTTTTTATTATTGATCTAAATCTGCGTGACACCGCCTGCGCGGCGCGCAATAGGTTTGCGGGGGTAACGACTTATTCGTCGTCGAACTGATAACTGCCCGGCGCCAGGTTTTCGAAGCGGGTGTACTTGCCCAGGAAGGCCAGTCGCGTGGTGCCGATCGGACCGTTCCGTTGTTTACCGATAATGATTTCGGCGATGCCTTTGTACTCGGTCTCCGGGTGATACACCTCGTCACGGTAGACAAACATGATCACGTCGGCGTCCTGCTCGATGGCGCCGGATTCGCGCAAGTCGGAGTTAATCGGGCGCTTGTTTGGCCGTTGTTCCAGCGAGCGGTTGAGCTGGGAAAGCGCCACCACCGGGCAATTGAACTCTTTGGCCAGCGCCTTCAAGGAGCGGGAGATTTCCGAAATCTCGTTGGTGCGGTTGTCACCGCTGGAACCGGCAATCTGCATCAGCTGCAGGTAGTCGATCATGATCATCGCCAACTCGCCGTGCTCACGAACCAAGCGACGGGTGCGGGCACGCATTTCCGAGGGACTGATGCCGGCGGTATCGTCGATAAACAGCTTGCGGTCGTTGAGCAGATTGACCGCCGAGGTCAGCCGCGGCCAATCATCGTCGTCCAGACGGCCGGCGCGCACCTTGGTTTGGTCGATGCGGCCCAGGGACGACAGCATCCGCATGATCAGCGAGTCGCCAGGCATTTCCAGCGAGTAGACCAACACGGCCTTATCGCTACGCAGCACCGCGTTCTCCACTAGGTTCATGGCGAAGGTGGTTTTACCCATCGACGGACGGCCGGCGACGATAATCAGGTCGGCCGGTTGCAGGCCGCTGGTCATCTCATCCAGGTCGGTATAGCCGGTGGACAGCCCGGTAATGCCGCCGCCGGTATTGAACAGGGTATCGATGCGGTCGATGGCCTTGGTCAGCAAGGCATTCACCGACACCGGGCCACCGGTTTTTGGCCGGGCCTCGGCGATCTGGAAGATCTTGCGCTCGGCCTCGTCGAGAATCTCGGCGGCATTGCGGCCTTGCGGGTTGAAGGCGCTGTCGGCCACTTCGCTGCTGATGCCGATCAACTGGCGCAAGGTGGCGCGCTCGCGGACGATCTGCGCATACGCCTTGATGTTGGCCACCGAGGGGGTG
>JAURXE010000626.1 GCA_030654635.1 Pseudomonas sp. | reverse complement strand
CGAAGCGCTGGCGGGTGCTGGGCTTCATGCCCTTGAGCAGGTTCTGGTAACCGGGATTGTACGACACCACCAGCATAAAACCGGGTGGAGCGCGCAGCACTTCACCGGTGCGTTCCAGGTACAACTCGCGGCGGTCATCGGCCAGCGGGTGCAACACCACGGCGGTGTCCTGACGCGCCTCGACCACTTCATCCAGGTAGCAAATACCGCCTTCGCGCACCGCGCGGGTCAGCGGGCCGTCCTGCCACCAGGTGCCTTGGGCGCCGATCAGATGGCGGCCGACCAGGTCAGACGCACTCAGGTCGTCATGGCAAGCCACGGTAAACAGCGGCAGATTCAGGCGATGGGCCATGTGCTGGACGAAACGGGTCTTGCCGCAGCCGGTCGGGCCCTTGATCAGCACCGGCATGCCATGTTGCCAGGCCTGCTGGAACAGCACTTCTTCATTGCCCTGCGCCTGATAAAACGGCGCAGCTCGGGCGGCAAGGGTTTCGACGACGAGTTTGGCAGGCGCATTCACGGCAGAGTCCTCAGCGGATTAATCATGCCTGTACGCTACCCCTGGCGAGACACCGCGCTCAAGCCGTGCGCCGGCAACTCTTGATTGCGGTCAAGCGCGGCGCTAATCAGTGCCGCGAGCAACCCAGCCGCAGCATCAGCTCAGGCCATAGCCGTGGTCCACCACCCAGTCCTGGCCGTACACCCCGCGGGCGCCCTGGGACAGCTGAAACACAATCACGTTGGCCACCGCCGCCGCATCGAGAAAATAACCCGGCAGCAGCCGCGCCGTGACGGTGTCGGCGACCGCTTCCAGTTGTTCGTCGCTGAGCCCCAGACTGCCCCAGATCGCGGTGGCCGTCGGGCCCGGCGAGACCAGATTAATCCGCACCCCAAGCGGTGCGAATTCCACCGCCAGGGTCCGGGCGTGGGCGGCCAAGGCGGCCTTGCTAGCGATATAGGCGGCCAGCCCGGGAAAGGTCGAACGGGTCAGGAAGGTGCCGATAAACACCACCGAACTCTGGCTCGCCAACTCACCGCGCAGCGCCGCCAGGGTATTCAAAGCGCCGGCGCCGTTGACCGCCCACTGCCGGTCGAACGCGGCCAGGTCCAGGCTGTCGGCTAACTCTGCGATGCCGGCATTGGGCACCAGATAATCCACCGGCCCCAGCTCGGCGGCATGCCGCCCAAGGCTGGCCAGGTCCGCCGCACAGGTCACGTCGCCGGCATGGCAAAACAGCTGGGCCGGGTAGCTGTGCTGCAAACCACGCAACGCCTCCAGCCCCCGCGACATCGTCAGCACCCGGGCGCCGCGCTGCAATAACGCCTCGCACAGCGCCAGACCGATGCCCGAACTACCGCCGGTCACCACCGCCAGACGCCCCTCAAATTGGTTTTTCATCAGCCTCTCCGATGTCCGGCCACTGCCGGACGACAGCCCCGCCAGGGGATTATCCCCAGGCGCTCGACTTGGATGTTCTGCCGCGCAAGTGCGGCGTGAGAACCTTTTTACAGGCACAGAGGCGTTGGCAAACTTGATCGCAATCAGCTTTGTCGCCCAGTGCCCGTCAGCCGCACAAAACCCGCGGCTGCCGGACCTCTGGTGTGTATCGCCAGCGGTCGGCGGAGGGTTAAGCGCGACCGGGTGGAGTCAGATAGGCCGCCGTAGCGCCACGTTGCGCGGCACTGGCTTTGAGCTCCAGGTGGGCGATGCTGCGCAGGTGCACCTGGTCCGGACCATCGGCAAAACGCAGGGCTCGGCCGGCAGTCCACATATCCGCCAGCGGCGTGTCCGGGGTCAGGCCCATGGCGCCGTAGACCTGAATGGCGCGGTCGACCACCCGGCAGTGCATGGCCGGCACCAGCGCCTTGATCATAGCGATTTCCTTGCGCGCGGCCTTGGCGCCGACCTCATCAATCATCCAGGCGGTCTTCAGCACCAGCAGCCGCGCCTGTTCGATCTCGATACGTGACTCGGCGATCCAGTCGCCGATATTGGCGTACTGGTGCAGGTATTTGCCGAACGCCTTGCGCTCCTGGCAGCGCTCGACCATCAGCTCCAGCGCCAGCTCGGCCATGCCGATCGAGCGCATGCAGTGGTGAATACGCCCAGGCCCGAGGCGCGCCTGGGCCATCATAAAGCCCTCGCCCTCGGCGCCCAGCAAGTTGGCCGCCGGCACCCGCACATTGCGCAGCAGCAACTCGCTGTGGCCCTCGGGCGCCAGGTGATTGAGCACCGGGATATTGCGCAGCAACTCCACCCCC
>JAURXE010000609.1 GCA_030654635.1 Pseudomonas sp. | reverse complement strand
AGCATCGCTAACAGCCTGTTTCAGTATCAGGATGAAGGCGTGCTGCGCGCCGAGAATTTCGCCGGGACGCTCAGCAGTACCTCTGGTTTGAGCATCGATTTGGAGCAGGATGGCCTGGGTAGCTATGCCAAGGTAGCGTTTCAAGACCTGAAGATTAACGCCACCTTGGGCGGCTTGATTATTGGTAATCCGACCAATCAAAAACTCGGCAGTCTGGCGTTTGACTTGAATTTTATCGACCAGGGCGCCAAGCAAAACTGGCTCAAATTGCGTGCCGGCGGCGATTCCAATTCAGGCCTCAAAGGCATCACTACGGACTTAAGCTGGAACCTGGCTAACAGCTCGGTATCGCTGACCGATAACGGCAACAGCATTTACTTCAGTGGCTTGCGCACCAACGGCACCGGGCAGTTCAGCTTCGATTTGACTAAAAGTTGCGCCGCAGGCGTCAGCACCAGCTGTTACGCCGGCAGCCAGAGCGACATGAGTAAAGGCAACTACAACGGTCACTTCGATGGCCTGCGCTTTGGTCTGAATAACGTCAAAGGCAGCTACAGCTTCGACGGCTTGCGGGTCGGCAGTGCGACGGCGCCGCTGCAGGGCGGCACCGAGTTGCTGGTGCTGATGGAGGTCTTCCCCGCGTACGATTTCATCCTCAATGGCCAGTTGACGATTCAACCGGGCGGCAGTGTCGGTGACGGGCTGCGTTATAACGCCGACTTCTTGGTGACCGAGGGCAATGCGGCGCTGACGGTGGATGAAAACGGCAAAGGCCTGTGGTTGTCGGGCACCAGTTACGACATGCACTTTCGCGACGGTTCGGTGGATGTCAGCAATAACGGTATCGAGCTGCGCAAAGGCACTTATTGGTCGAAGCTGGATGTCTCCGATGTGCGCTGGGGTGATCGCACTGCCGGTGTCAGCCTGGGCCGCATAGTGCTCAAACGTTACGAGCAAGGCTCAACCTTGACGCTCAGCTCCGGTGGTGCCGGCGCGCTGTGCGTCGGCGCCAGTGGTGCCAGCTCGAGTGCTTGTAGTGCCGCCGGTGGGCGCTGGGAAGATCGTGGCAACGAAGGGGTGACGGTCAAGCTGAAGAACGTGTTTGTCAAAGACACCACTGCCGTCGCCAATAACGTGGTGGCGAGCAACGAGAAGCGCAATCAGCTGATCGTCGAAACCGATCGCGCTAAGGACGCCAACGGCAAAGCGATTAACGGCACGGGCAGCCAGCTGGTGCTGGATAATTTCTATACCTCCGATGGCAATCCGAGCAATCCGGACGCCAACACCTACGGCGTGAATGCCGACCTCAACCTGGACGTTGCGCCAACCCGAGTGAAACTCAAGACTGGCGCCAATGCCGGTACTTATGTGGCGCCAGACCCGCTGGGCTTTGCGGTGAATGGACGCATTCACTTCAAGGAAATCAACGTTGAGCGCCTGCAGAACGTGCATCCCAATGGCGGCGCAGTGACGGCGATGTACGGCATCAAGGCGCAGAACGCCGATATCCGCGCCAACCTGACCGCCACGCCGATCAACTAGCGCTTATCCACCGGGGTAAACCAGCCGTTGTTGAGCGCTGGTTTACCCTGGCAGAGCCGCTAAAGGTCGTTATTTCGCGCTTTACTTGCCGCAGCGCCGCTCTACCGCTTCGCGGGCCTTTGCGCCTGTCGCGATTCAAGCCACAATTAACCCCTCTATTTGGTGCGTGCTCTGTATGCGGCGCGCAGCCCTCGGTTTGTAGGTTGATTGCCGCCGCGGCGGGCCCGTCAGGAGTTGGTTATGAGCAGCAATGATCGCGTCATTATTTTCGACACCACCTTGCGCGATGGCGAGCAGAGCCCCGGCGCCTCGATGACCAAGGAAGAAAAACTGCGCATCGCCAAGGCTCTGGAACGGATGCGTGTGGACGTGATCGAAGCCGGCTTTGCGATTGCCAGCCAAGGCGACTTCGAAGCGGTCAAGGTGATCGCCGACACCATCAAGGACAGCGTGGTCTGCAGCTTGTCGCGCGCCTTGGATGGCGATATTGAGCGCGCCGCCGAGGCGCTGGCCGGCGCCAATGCCGGGCGGATTCACACCTTTATCGCCACCAGCCCGATCCATATGCAGTACAAGTTGCGCATGCAGCCGGATCAGGTGGTCGAGCAGGCGGTGCATGCGGTCAAGCACGCGCGCAACCTGTGCGGCGACGTGGAGTTTTCCTGCGAAGACGCCGGCCGTTCGGAGATCGATTTCCTCTGCCGCATCATCGAAGCCGCCATCGACGCGGGCGCGCGCACCATCAATATTCCCGACACCGTCGGCTATGCGATTCCGCACCAGTACGCGGAGATGGTGCGTCAGCTGCTCAACCGCATCCCGAATGCTGACAAGGCAGTGTTCTCCGTGCATTGCCACAATGACCTCGGTCTGGCCGTGGCCAACTCGCTGGCCGCCGTGGTGGCTGGTGCGCGACAAGTCGAGTGCACCATCAACGGTCTCGGTGAGCGCGCCGGTAACGCCGCGCTGGAAGAGATCGTCATGGCGATCAAAACCCGCGAAGACCTGCTCGGCGTGCACACCCGCATCGATACCCCGCATATCCTCAGCACCTCGCGGTTGGTCTCCGGCATCACCGGTTTCCCGGTGCAGCCGAACAAGGCCATCGTCGGCGCCAATGCCTTCGCCCATGAATCCGGCATCCATCAGGACGGCGTGCTCAAGCACCGCGAAACTTACGAGATCATGTCCGCCGAATCGGTCGGCTGGAATGCCAACAAAATGGTTATGGGCAAGCACTCCGGGCGTGCCGCTTTTCGCTCGAAGCTGGATGAGTTGGGCATAGTGCTGGCCGGCGAGAGCGAATTGAACGCCGCCTTTGCGCGATTCAAAGACCTGGCCGACAAGAAGCACGAAATCTTCGACGAAGACCTGCAAGCGCTAGTGTCCGACACCCTCGCCGAAGAGGCTCCAGAACACTTCAAGCTGGTGTGCCTGGAAGTGGCGTCGAAAACCGGCGAAGTGCCGCAA
>JAURXE010000605.1 GCA_030654635.1 Pseudomonas sp. | reverse complement strand
AGCATCGGTGCATCGACGTCCAGGGAGCCGGCGCGGTAGGTCAGGGCGCGCACGTCCTTGGGCAGGCAGGAACCACCGAAGGCGAAACCGGGGCGCATGTAGTACTGCGACAGGTTGAGGGTCTTGTCCTGGCAGACCACTTCCATTACTTCGCGCCCATCCACACCCACCGCCTTGGCGATGTTGCCGATCTCGTTGGCGAAGGTCACTTTGGCGGCGTGCCAAACGTTGCAGGTGTACTTGATCAGCTCGGCAACGGCGATGTCCTTGCGGATCACCGGTGCATCCAGCTCCTCATAAATCGCCTGCAGTAGGTCGCCCGAGGCTTTGTCCAGTTCGCCGATCACGGTCATTGGCGGCTGGTCGTAGTCGGCAATGGCGGTGCTTTCGCGCAGGAACTCAGGGTTGACCGCCACGCCGAAGTCGAGCCCGGCTTGCTTGCCGGAGCAGGCTTCGAGAATCGGGATCACCACGTTCTTGACGGTGCCCGGCAGTACGGTGCTGCGGATCACCACGGTGTGGCGTTCGGTCTTGCTGCGCAGCACCTGGCCGATTTCCCGGCACACCGCTTCGATGTAATTGAGTTCCAGGTCGCCATTTTTCTTGCTCGGGGTACCGACGCAAATAAACGACACTTCGGTATCACGGACTGCCTCGGCAAAATCGGTAGTGCCGCGCAATAAACCAGTGCTAATACCTTTCTTTAATAACGCCTCTAATCCGGGTTCAACTATCGGTGATTTACCGGCGTTGATCATATCGATCTTGCTGGCGGAAACATCCACACCAACCACATGGTGGCCGCGCGAAGACAGACAACCGGCACACACGGCGCCGACATAACCCAAGCCAAAAATACTAATACGCATGGTCTTTTCCCTGATGGTTTGATTAGGTTGTTTATGCTGCTTAATTAATCGGGTTGTTTGAGTGCCCATCGTTCAATGAGTTGGTTGCTCATGGACGCGGCTGCTGGAATATTTCCGCGGTTTGCGGCTGTATAGTTTTTTGCTGTTGTAGGCCGTAATCGCTCAAGCCCAATGGTTCTACTTGGCCTGAGCTGGAGGCCTCTGAAACGGTACTTCTGTGTTGCGCTACGATATTATTTCGCTATTTTTAATAGTTGCCGGGCACAGCCTTAAGGCACCGTCGGAAACATCTGCAATGTATTGCTTAGGTTCTTTGTGGTGTTCTTAATGGTGTTGGCTGAGCACTTGTCAATTGATAGGAGGGCTTTCGTTCAGAATTAGTTCAGGTTCTGGTTGGTATTTTAGGTTTGATCTTTTTTTGAACTTTTTGAATTGTGGCTTATGCCTGTAGATGGCTGCCATTAAATAGCGATGTGCCACTATTTAATGGTTGTCTAAATTCCATGGTGTTATTTGACTGCGCGAGCCACGAGTTCTTCACTGCTATGCCGAGGCCAGCCGGGGGCTGTAGCGCAAGTGCGCTGCAGTTAATTGGATGGTTATTGATGAGGCTGGTCGCGCTTATATCGGGAGAGTTGAAGGGGATTGGCGCGCAGCTCAGGGCTGAGCTGCGCGAGGAGTTATTGCGGGCGTGCGCCGACGAGTGGCATGGATGTGAGCTGATTAATCCTGCGGGTGGTCGCGCAAAAACACCAGATTGTCCGGCGTGGACTGTTCAATCGAGTAGGCATAGCCCTGGCTGCTGAAGTCTTTTAGCGCTTGCGGGCTTTGCAGGCGCTCTTTGATGACATAACGGGCCATCATCCCTCGGGCTTTTTTGGCGTAGAAGCTGATGATTTTGTACTGGCCGTTCTTCAGGTCTTTGAACTCGGTGTTAATTACCCGGGCATTCAGAGCTTTAAGTTTTACCGCGCTGAAGTATTCATTGGAGGCGAGGTTTAGCAGAATGTTGTCGCCTTGTGCCGCGAGTGCCTGGTTGAGGTAACCGCTGATGCGTTCGGCCCAGAACTCATAGAGGTTTTTACCCCGCGGGTTGGCCAGCTTGGTGCCCATTTCCAGGCGGTACGGCTGCATCAGGTCGAGCGGGCGTAACAAACCGTAGAGACCGGACAACATGCGCAAGTGTTGCTGGGCATGGTCGAAATCGGCTTCGCTAAAGTCTTCGGCATTTAGCCCGGTATACACGTCGCCCTTGAAGGCCAGCAGCGCTTGCTTGGCGTTGTGCGGGGTGAAGTCCGGCGTCCAGCTGCCAAAGCGCACGGCATTCAGGCCGGCGAGCTTGTCGGACAGGCTCATCAAGCTGCCAATCTGCGCCGGTGTCAGCTCACGCAGCTGCTCAATCAACAGGCTTGAGTGCTCAAGGTGCTCGGGCAAGGTGAAGCGCGCAGTGGCCGGCGGCGTCTCGTAGTCGAGGGTCTTGGCGGGGGAAATTACCATCAGCATAAACGCGGCTCCTTGATTCGAGGGGCGATTCTAGCAGCCTGCCGGGCTGAGGCGTGGTCTGGCTGCGACTCTCGCCATGGGCGCGGGCACCGCAAAATATGCACCGCCGCCCATTGGCCTGTGCAGCCTTGGGCTATAGTGGCGCGCGCACTGAGCCGCCTGCCGCTCAGTGGCGCCCCTTTTAACACCCCATGACAAGGAGGTCGCAATGACTGCGTCCCTATTTCGTTTTGCCGTCAGCCTGCTGCTGAGCTCGGTGGCCATGCTGGCCCAGGCCGAACAGCTGTCCATCGAAGTGCTCAGCGCGGTGGTTAAGGATCAGAAGATTGCCGATGCCCAGGTGCTGCTGCAGAAAAATGGCGCCCAGACCGTGGTCGGCAGCACCAATGCCCAGGGCCAAGTCAGCCTGACCAGCGCTTTTGCCGACGATGCCGACAGCCTGCTGATTATCAAAAAAACGGGTTACTCCAACCTGGTCAGCAAGTGCCCGTGCAAGGGCCTGACCTACGCTATCAGCCCGGTGATGCAGAACCTCGACGGCATGCGCGTGGTACTCACCTGGGGGCAAACGCCGGCGGATCTTGACTCGCATATCGCCTATCCGGGCAACCATATTTACTTCGAGGCCAAAGACGGCCTGGATGCCAATCTCGACGTGGATGACACCGACAGCTTCGGCCCGGAAACCATCACTCTGGAGAGAAAACGCTTCGGCGAGACTTATGTGTATGCCGTGCACGATTTCACCAACAGCGAAAACCCCGCAGCCGATGACTTGTCCAACAGCCAGGCCAAGGTGTTTGTCTATGTCGGTCAATCGCTGGTGCGCACCTACTATGTGCCAAAGAACCAGGCCGGCAACCTCTGGACGGTGTTTCGCATCACCGGCGCCGGTGAGTTTCAAGACATCAACAGCTTTGCCGGTGTTGGCGTCGAGAGCGCTCAGCTCGGCGGCGTTTTGCAGCCGCTGCAGGACGATGCGCGGCTGATCGATGCCCAGGCCGCCAGCCCGGCGGCGCAGGGCGCGGCCAAAGCCCTGAA
>JAURXE010000604.1 GCA_030654635.1 Pseudomonas sp. | reverse complement strand
GCCGATTCGCGCACCAAGGAGCTGGTGCCGACATTGCATATCGCCAGGCTACTAAGAAAACCCAGCTCCTTGGCGTTGCGCAGGGCGGCCAGGGTGTCGGCGGTTTCGCCGGACTGGGAGATGCTGACGAACAAACTGTCCGGGTGCACCACCACCTTGCGGTAGCGAAACTCGCTGGCCACTTCGATCTGGCAGGGAATCCCGGCCAGTTCTTCCAGCCAGTAACGGGCGACCATGCCCGCGTGGTAACTGGTGCCGCAGGCGACTATCTGCACATTCTTGACCTGGGCAAACAGCTCGGCCGCTTGCGGGCCAAACGCTTGCACCAGTACCTGATCAGTCCCCAGACGGCCTTCGAGGGTGCGCTGCACGACCTTGGGCTGTTCGTGAATTTCCTTGAGCATAAAGTGCCGGTAGGCGCCCTTGTCGGCCGCTTCGGCGCCTTCGTGGTACTGCACCTGCTCGCGTTGCACGGACTGCCCGGCGGCGTCCCAGATCTGCACGCTGTCGCGGCGGATTTCGGCGATATCGCCTTCTTCCAGATAGACGAACCGATCGGTAACCTGGCGCAGCGCCAGTTGATCGGAGGCCAGGAAGTTTTCGCCCATGCCCAGACCAATCACCAGCGGGCTGCCACTGCGCGCCGCCAGCAGACGGTCAGGTTGCTTGGCACTGATCACCGCCAGGCCATAAGCCCCGTGCAACTCAGGGATAGCCGCCTTGAGTGCATCGGCCAGATCGGCGTGGACTTTGAGCTTGTGGTGCAACAGGTGAACGATGGTTTCGGTGTCGGTATCCGAGCTGAACACATAGCCCAGACCTTGCAGACGCTCACGCAGAGCTTCGTGGTTTTCGATGATGCCGTTGTGCACCACCGCCAACTCGTCGCCGGGCTCTTTACCTGAGAAGTGCGGGTGAGCATTGCGCTCACAAGGGGCACCGTGGGTGGCCCAACGGGTGTGGGCAATGCCCAAGCGGCCCTGCAGCGGCTCGCCGGCCAGGGCTTGCTCCAGCTCACTGACCTTGCCAGAACGACGGCAGCGTTGCAGCGTGCCTGCACTGCTGAAAATAGCCACACCGGCGCTGTCATAGCCGCGGTATTCCAGGCGCTTGAGACCTTCGACCAGAATTGCGCTGATATTACGTTCGGCGACTGCGCCAACAATGCCACACATAGGGTTGCTCCTTACTTAACTGGGACTGCGGCGCAGATCAAAATGATCCCACGCGCGGTTATCTGTTCACGGGCCTCGAGGGCGAGGCGCTCGTCGGTTATCAGGGTATGGATGCTGCTCCAGGGCAGCTCCAGATTGGGAATCTTGCGGCCGATTTTATCCGACTCGACCAGCACTATGACCTCGCGCGCCACTTCGGCCATCACCCGGCTCAGGCCGAGAAATTCGTTGAAGGTGGTAGTGCCGCGGGCCAGATCGATGCCATCGGCGCCGATAAACAATTGGTCAAAATCGTAGGAGCGCAGCACCTGTTCGGCCACCTGGCCTTGGAACGACTCGGAATGGGGGTCCCAAGTGCCGCCAGTCATCAGCAGTACCGGCTCGTGTTCCAGCTCACTCAAGGCGCGGGCGACATTCAACGAGTTGGTCATCACCACTAAGCCGGGTTTGTGGCCCAGTTGCGGGATCATCGCGGCGGTGGTGCTGCCGCTGTCGATAATGATTCGCGCAGGGTCGCGGATACAGCCAGCGGCCGCGGCGGCGATGGCCTGCTTGTAGGGCGACAGTGGCTGGCTCGGCTCACTGATTAACTCGTGGGGCATAGGCACGGCGCCGCCGTATCGACGCAGCAACAGGCCGCTTTTTTCCAGCGCGGTGAGGTCTTTGCGGATGGTGACTTCTGAGGTTTCGAAAGCCTTGGCCAGCTGATCGACACTCACTTCGCCCTGCTCGGCGAGCAAAGCCAAAATGGCATGACGTCGCTGCGGTGTGTTGCGCTTGGACATTAATTGGTTTCGATTCGAAAGTTAACTGTGCGAATCAAAACCTAATGAAGCTTTTGCGTCAAGTGCGAATCGACGTAGGGCGGTCAACGCGCAGCTTGGCCACCAATTGTCCGGGATCTGCATTGGACCGGATAGCCACCCTCGGTGGCCAACGCTTCGCGGTTGACCACCCTACTGGCTACTTCTTGATTGGGCGCTTCCAGCCTTCGATATTGCGTTGCTTGGCGCGGCCGACGGCCAGGGTGTTGGCCGGCACATCGGCGGTAATCACCGAGCCGGCGCCGGTGGTGGTTTTGTCGCCCAACACCAGCGGCGCAACCAGTGAGCTGTTGGAGCCGATAAACACGTCTTCGCCCATCACGGTCTTGAACTTGTTGGCGCCGTCATAGTTACAGGTGATGGTACCTGCACCGATGTTAGTACGCGCACCGA
>JAURXE010000601.1 GCA_030654635.1 Pseudomonas sp. | reverse complement strand
CACCCGAGCATCGGCCACTGAAGTGATGCCGTTTTTCGCCAGCTCGTCCTGGCCGGCCAACACCGCCTGGTAATAGACTTCCTCAAGCGCCTTGGACGGCGGCAAGGCTTTATCCAAGGCCAGGTCGCCGGCGTTATCCAGCACCAGACCGGTCGCCTCACCGCTGTCGTCGCGCAGGATTATGCCGCCCGTCGGGTTCGGCGTATCGCTATCGATACCGGCCAGCTCCAGCGCCTTGGAGTTGAGCCAGTAGGAGTGCGAAGTCTCCTCCATGATTGCCACTGGACGGTCACTGATGACGCTGTCGAGCAATTCACGCGGGGTTTTCTTCTCATCCAGCAGGCTATGCAGCGAGAAGCCCCAGCCCAGCAGCCACTCACCGTCGTCCTGGCCATTGCAGGCTTTGATCTCTTGCAGCCACTGCGGCACGTCATCCGCCGCCTCTACCTTGCAATCGCCCTGGGCCTCCGATGAGGCGTCCAGCACATGGGCGTGAGTATCTTGAAAACCCGGCAGCACCAAGCGGCCTTCGAGGTCGACCTGTTCGGTTTCATCATCGACGTATTCGGCCACATCCTCAGCGGAGCCGATGGCAACTATGCTGCCGTCTTCGTCGATAACCATGGAGCTGGCCCAAGGCTGCGCGGCATTCACCGTGTAGATTTTGCCGTTATGCAGCAAGGTGGTGCTGGGTTCAGTGGCCACGGCAAGACTGCTGCCGAGCAGCAAAAGAACAGCAAGCGACGGTGCTGTGCGCATGGGAAATACCTCGTAAAAGTGTGCCGATTCAGCCGGCGTGCTTGCTCAGTAAAGAACAGATCAATCGTCTTCGTGCTAGCTAACGTCTCAACGCAAATAGCGCGGATAAGTGGCCTTGGCAGCATCGGCATAGGTCAAGTCGATAGCCACAGTAACGAACGGCTCGTCTGCCGTGGTGGTAGCCAACAGCGTGCCATCCGGATCAATCACCCAGCCGTTGCCGGCCATACTCGGGGCCACGTCCTCGGGGCGATATTGATTGGACGACAGGCAATAAGCCCCGGCGACCACCGCGGCCGTCTGCCCGGCCGCCAGCCAGACATCATCCCCCAGGCTGGGCGTCGCCCGCGCCACACACAACAACTGCGCCTGCTGCTGGCCATAGCTGCGCGCATGTTCGAGAAACCACAGTTCGGAGCAAATCAGCGTGCCGACGCGGCAAGCGCCGACCTGCACTGCCGCCCGTTCAGGCTTGCCTGACTGATACCACTGCGCCTCCCAGTAACCCTCTTCATTGGGCAAGTGCGCTTTGTCATGGCCATCCACTAAACCCTCCACTGCATTGCAGTACAAGGCTCTATTACGGGCGATGCCCGCCGCATCAAGCAGCGGACGCGAAGCGATAACGCTGGCCGAAATTAAGGCCGACAAGCGTGTTAAAGAGTCCAGATGGCGCTGTATCGACACTGCCCAGCGCTCACCATCAACCTTTGGCGAGGCCGCTAACCAGTCATCGAAAGGCATTTCCGGCAACAGCAACAACTCGCTGCCGGCGGCTATGCAATGCGCGGTCAATGCCTGCAATTGCGCCTCGAACAGCTCGGGACGGCTGTCCCACTGACACACAGTTACTTTCATTGATTGATTGGCTCACGCAAACCACTGGGGCCAAGTCGCGCAACTGCCGCGCGGCCTGGCCCCAGTGCGGTCAGGTTAGAGAATATCCAGCGGATAGGCAGTGATGATGCGGATCTCGTTGTTGTCCGCGCCGGAGTTGGCGCTGATGGCGCTATTGCCACGATAGGTGGCTTGGCGCAGGGTCACGGACAGGTCCTTGGCCGGGCCGTCTTGCACCAGATAGCCAACCTGGACGTCGCGCTCCCACTCCTTGCCGTCTTGCATGCCGTTGTAGAACGCATAGGCGCCGTTGGTATCGGCATGGCTGCCGTCCGCGCCGGTGCCACGCACATAACGGGTCATGAAGGTTAAGCCCGGCACGCCGAAGCTGCTGGCATCGAGGTCATATTGCAGCTTGTAGGACTTCTCGCCGGGGGCATTGAAGTCGGCGAACTGCGAGGAGTTGGCCAGCCAGATCGAACCCGCCGGGTTGAACTTGCCGCCGCCGGTTTCCACCCCAAGATAATCGAACGGAGTGCTGCCATTAACGCGCTGGTGGGCGACGGTAAGGGTGTGTGCGCCCGTGACCAGGGCCAGGCTCAGGCTGTAGGCGTCGGTATTGATCTTGCCGGCCTTGGCATCGCCAGTGTCGTCGGTCTTGTAGTAGTTGGCGGCACTGTTCAGCGCGGTCTCTTCACCCAGCGCCCAACTGTGGTTGAGGGACAGGTAGTACTGCTGCCAAACGTCTTCGTATTTGGACGCATGCAGGCCGCCCGACAGGGTGTCGCTGAAGCTGTAATCGCCGCCGATAAAGTCAGCGCGATTGAACGCGGTCTGGCCGTACGTGGTACCCAGGTTGCCGTCCTGGTTGGTGCTGTTTTCCGCGTTGCCTGAGGTGAAGTGACCGCCCTGCAGGGCCAGGCCAGCGATCTCGTTGCTGGTCAACAGGCCGCCGGTAAAGTGTTGCGGCATCAGGTACAGGTCGCTGTAGCCAAACACCGGGCTGTTGGGTTGCAGATTGCCGACTTTCAGCTCGGTTTCCGAAACCCGCAGTTTCACTGCGCCACCGGCCACACCGTAGGCGTCCTGGCCTTGGCAGGTGCCGCTGAGGGCATCGCAATGGCTATTGCTGGCCGGCAACACGTTGCTGCCGCCTGTGCCGGCGCCGCCGGTTAGGCGCACCGCGCCATTGGCAAAGGCATCCACACCGAAGCCCACGGTGCCCTGGGTAAAGCCCGAGGTGAAGGTGAGCATTTCTGCCTGGCCCCACTCGTTGACGTAATTCTGGCTGCTGTTCACGCCGCCATTATCGGCAGCGTTGTTGTTGTTTTTCAGGTTGCGGTACAGGGCCACGTTACGGCTCAGCAACGTCAGGCTGCTGTCTTCGATAAGACCTTGTGACTGGCCTTGGCTGGAGCCTTTGAGACCTTGGACGAGCTGCTCAGTGGCCACGTCATCTGTGGCGGCGTACGCCAACTGCATGGTGGCCGCGGCGATTGCCAATGCCAGTGCACTGCACGTCTTCATTTGCATGGACTGTGTTCCTTATTATTGATGGGGTGGGACGGATCAGTAGCGGCTTTGCAGCCCTTGACTACGGCCACAAAGCCACCAAATAAAAAGCGCTATGCCGCGACTCTAAGCCGCCTGTGCTGGCCCTCCATGTCACAGCCAATGAGCCTGGCTAGGCACTGACCGGCACAGAATTGCTGCAGAGAAGAGCTGGGCATAGCGAAAAAAAGGGCTTCACCAGAACCCCTCTTGGAGCAAATCAAACCGCCGGCATATTCTTGGTCACGCAGTGAATGCCACCACCGCCGGCGGCGATCGGGTCGATATTCACCTGCACCACCACGCGCCCCGGATACAGCTTGGTGAGCAGATCCTTGGCGAACTTGTCGGCCGCCGCGTCACCGAACTGCGGCACGATCACCGCGCCATTGACCGGCAGGTAGTTGATGTAACCGGGGGCAAAATCCGGGTTGTTCTTGGTGTAGACGTTGCTGCGCACTTTCAGCGGTGGCGGCAGGGTGTGAATCTGCAGTTTGTTGCCATCGGCGTCGGTGGCGGTCTTAAGGATTTCCAGGTGCTTGCGGGTCACCGCGTAGTCATAGGATTTCGGGTCGTTGTCGAGGTTGGCGATGACCACGCCTTTGGAAGCGAAGCGCGCGTAGAAATCGACGTGGGCGTCGGTGATGTCCTTGTCCTTGATGCCCGGCAGCCAGATGATCTTGCGCAGGCCCAGATTAGCCTTCAGCTCGGCCTCGATCTGCGCCTTGGTCATGCCCGGGTTGCGATTACTGTTGACCCAGCAGCTCTCGGTCATGATCGCCGTGCCGTTGCCATCTATCTCGATGCCGCCGCCCTCGCCGGTCAGTTGGCTGCTGATATAGGTGGCATTGGTCTGGTAACTCAGCTCATCGGCCACCAGAGTGTCATTGGCGTGCGCCTGCTTGTTGCCCCAGCCGTTGAAGTTGAAGTCCACCAGGCCGCGGCCGCCTTGATCATCGACCACGAAGCAGCCACCCATGTCGCGCATCCAGATGTCGTCCAGCCCCATGGTGATGAATTTTATATTGGTGGTGCCGCACTTGCTCTTGGCTAGCGCCAATTGGGCCGGACGACACAGCACGGTCACTGGCTGGTATTTGGCGATGGTCTTGGCCAGCAGCGCGATGTTGTTATTCACCGGTGTGGCCCAATCTTCGTAGATCGCCGCCGAGGCCCCAAACGACAGGAAAATGCGCTCCTGCAGTTCGTTCTCATCCGGCATGTACCAGCTGCCGGCAATGGCCGCTTGCAACTTGGGGGCATTCAGACCCAAGCCCATAGAGGCCACAGCGCCCAAACCGGCGACGGCGGTAAACTGCTTAATGAAGACACGACGTGTAGACATGCGTTTATCTCGCTTAAATTATTAGTGCATTGCCTTAGGGCGCCGAACCTTCGACGCCCCGCCCCGCCGTCACTGGCTTACTGCTCCCTGTATTGCCGCAATCAAGGCGCCGCACAGCGCGCACCCTGGCTACGCAAAACCACCCGCCAACGACCGCGAACAAGGCGGCCAAGCGGCGCTACTTGGCCGCAGCGGTTTTGAACTTGGTCCAGGTGCGCATGCGCGCGCGCATGGTTTTTTGCGGGATGTCGACCCCGGGAATCAGCCGCTCGTAGGTAGCATCGGCAACGTAGATATCCGGGTTGCCGGTCATCAGCGGGTCGACGCTGGCGCGGGCTTGGGCGTTGGAGGTCGGGTAGCCGGTGAAGTTACTGATGGCGGCCATGTTCTCGGGGCGCATCACGAAGTTGATAAAGGCGTAGGCGTATTCGGGATGCTTGGCGTCTACCGGAATCGCCATGGTGTCCATCCACACGGTGCTGCCTTCTTTGGGGATGCGGTAGCCGAAGTCGACTTTTTTACCGGCGGCATCGGCAGCTCGTTGCGCCTGGGTCATGTCGCCGCTGTAACCGAGCGAGAGGCACAGGTCGCCATTGACCAACTCGGTGGTCGGTTGCGACTGGAACTTGCGCACAAAAGGCCGCAACTTCATCAGGGTTTCTTCGGCGGCCTTGAGGTCGTCGGGCTCGCCGCTACGCGGTGGCCGACCGAGGTAGTTGAGCACCACAGCCAGGACTTCATCCGGGGAGTCGATCAGCGAGATGCCGCAATCTTTGAACTTGGCAGCCAGCTCGGGCTTGAACAGCATATCCAGGCTGTTCACTGGCGCATCGGCCATGCGCTGGTTGATCATCTCGACGTTGTAGGTCAGGCCGATGGTGCCCCAGGTGTAAGGCACGGTGGCCTTGCTGGCATTGGCATAATTGGCGTGCAATTTTTGCAAACCTGGCTCGATATCGACCAACAGCGGCAACTTGGTTTTATCCAGCGTTTGCAAGGCGCCGGCACGCATCAAACGCTCGCTGACGGTATCGCCGGGAAAGATCAGGTCATAACCGCTGTTACCCGACATCAACTTGGCTTCCAGGGTCTCGCTGCTGTCCATCACGTCATAGGTCACCTGAATGCCAGTTTCGGCGCTGAACTTGGCGATGGTGTCCTCGGCAAAATAATCGGCCCAGTTGTACAGGTGCAGGGTTTTATCTTCTGCAGCCTGCGCCGCCGGCATGGCTGCGCCGATGGCCAGGCTCAACGAACAGAACAAGATTTTATGGCTAGCGTGCATGGTCAGAGTCCTTGAGTGTTCCAGCGAGCGTTAAGGGTTTTGCCGTCCAGGGTCAGCAGCGGGCCGTACATCTCCGGCCGCCGGTCGCGGTAGATCCCCCAGCTCAGGCGCTCTTCGCGCATGGCGGCCAAATCCAGGCTGTGCACCAGCACGCCAGTGCTGCCGCGGTCGGCTTCGGCGAGCAACTTGCCCTTGTGATTGCAGATAAACGAGGAGCCGTAAAATTCCATCGCAAGATCGGCATCGGTGGTTGCTACCTCGCGGCCGACGCGGTTGGCGGCCACCACTGGCAAGATGTTGGCCGCGGCGTGGCCGCGCATGGTCATCTGCCAGTGGTCACGGGAATCCAGCGCCGCGCTGCCTGGTTCGGAGCCAATCGCGGTGGGAAACAACAGCACCTCGGCGCCCAACAAGGCCAGGCAACGGGCGGTTTCGGGGAACCATTGGTCCCAGCAGATGCCGACGCCCAAGCGGCCGAAAGCGGTGTCCCAGACCCTGAAACCGGTGTCACCAGGGCTGAAATACTCCTTCTCCTGATAACCGATGGCATTGGGGATATGGGTCTTGCGATACACGCCAAGCAGCCGGCCATCGGCATCAGCCATGCTCAGTGAGTTGAAATAGGCGTTGCCGGCCTTCTCGTACCAAGACAGCGGCAAGACCACGCCGAGTTCCTTGGCCAGCGCAGCGAAGCGCTTGAGCACGCTGCTTTGTCGGTATTCCTCGGCCAGGGCCAGGTGCTTGTGGTCCTGCTCAATGCAGAAATACGGGGTGGCGAACAGCTCCTGCAGCAAGATCACTTGCGCGCCCTTGGCCGCAGCTTCGCGCACCAGTTGTTCGGCCTGATCGAGGTTGTGCTTCAAGTCCCAGCTGCAGGGCATCTGAGTGGTGGCAATGGTCAGCAGGCTCACGGCATCACCCCCGCACCGGCCAAGCCGGCTGTTGCTGGGTGATGCAATGCACCCCGCCACCGCCGTGGGCCAGATGATTGATCTGCACCGGCACCACTTCGCGACCGGGGAAGGCCTTGGCCAGCACCGCAGCGGCTTCCTGGTCGGCGGCAATGCCGTAGGCCGGCATGATGATGGCGCCGTTGGCAATATAGAAATTGGTGTAAGAGGCGCAGAACACCTCGGCCTCGGTGTCCACCGCATCGGTGGCTTCATACAGTTCGATCAGCTCGAACCTGCGGCCTTGGGCATCGCTGGCCAACTCCAGAGCTCGGCGATTCTCGCGCACCACTTCGGCATACACCGAAGACTGGTCGTGGGTGGCGTCCACCAGCAACACGCCCGGACGGGCAAAGGCGCAGACGCCATCGACGTGGCCGTCGGTCATGTCGCCGGTGACATAGTCCGGATCACCCGGCAGCCAGATGGTCTTCTTAATCCCCAGCAGGCGGGCGAAGATTTCTTCCATCTCGGCCTTGCCCATGCCTGGATTGCGGTTGGGGTTGAGCAGTACCGACTCGGTGGTGATCAACGTGCCTTCGCCGTCGACATGGATAGCGCCGCCTTCGTTGCTCAGCGGCGTGCCAAAACATTCCAGCCCCAGACCGTTGAGTACCCGACGTGCCAGGCTCTCATCGAGGTTGTGGGCCGACTTGCCGCCCCAGGCATTGAAGCGCCAGCTGACACCGGCGAGGCCCTGTTGTGGATGGCAGACAAAGCTCGGACCGGAGTCGCGGCACCAGCTGTCGTTCACCGCCTGCACGATCAGTTCGACATTGGCGCCACACAGCGCCTGAGCACGGGCCACCGCAGACGGGTCGACGACCATCTTCACCGGCTCGAAACGGGCGATGGCATTTGCCACCCGAGCGAAATCCACCTGCACATCGGCCAGGGTCACGCCCCAACCCGACTCCCACAATGCCTGATTGTGCGGCCAGACCATCCAGGTGGCGACGTGTGGCGCCCATTCTGCCGGCATCCGCCAAGCGCTTTGATTTAATTCATTTTGCTGCATGACAAGTGCCTTTCAGTTAAGTCATTGTTATCACTGAAAACCGCTAATGCGGTCATGGCACCCATCCTAGGCCGGTAGAATCAAGGCAACAAACGATGGATTTTGTCGACAAATGATTAGCAAGGCTTATCAGACATGCTCAAACATTGGCCACCCCTGAACACTCTGCGCGGCTTTGAAGCGGCCGCCCGGCTGGGCAGTTTCCACAAGGCCGCCGACGAACTGCACCTCACCCAGTCGGCCATCAGCCAGCAGATTCGCAGCCTCGAGGCCTACCTTGAGCAGCCGCTGTTTGAGCGCAACGGGCGCAGCGTCAGCCTCACCGATGCCGGCCACGACCTGCTCAGCACCACCCAGACGCTGCTGCAGCAATTGGCCATGGGCATCCGCCGGCTCGATCAGTACCACAAGCCCAATCAGCTGGTGCTCAACACCACCCCGGCCTTTGCCCACCATTGGTTACTGCCGCGCCTGGGGGATTTTCGCCAGCGGCACCCGGAGGTCGATCTGTGGCTGTTTACCAGTGACGAAGCCCCGGACATGGCCAGCCAGACCATCGACCTGGCGGTGCGCGACGACCTCGGCGCCCAGGCCGAGTGCAGCTTTAAACTGCTGTATCGCGACCAGCTATTTCCAGCCTGCCACCCCAGCGTGCTGGCGCTGCCGGCCGCGCAGCGTTGCACCCTGCATGGCGAACGGCAAATGGACTGGAGTCATTGGACGGTAGCGGCCGGCGCCGACGTCGGCCAACAAAGCAACGGCCTGAACTTCTCCGACCCAGGGCTACTGCTGGATGCCGCTTGCGGCGGGCTGGGTATCGCCCTGGTCAGCCAACTGCTCAGCCAGGCGGCGCAGGCCAGCGGCCGCTTGCAGCCATTGACCGAGCAACGCATCGACGGACCGAGCTGGGCCTGGCTGGTGCATCACGACAGCGAAAACAACCCGCTGACCCGCAACTTTTGCGCCTGGCTGGAGAGCCAGTTGCTGGACGAAGGCTCGGCACAGACGTAGAGCGGCCTGCCAATAATTTAACGACGACGCAAAAAAAACGCCCCGAACCAGTCGGGGCGTTTTTGTCTTGGCGGTGCAGCGGCTATTCAGTAAAGCCTGAACACTTACTGGGCCAGCAATTGCCCAATGCTCGGGTCTTTAAAGGCGCGGCTCAGGGCGTCGCTGAGCACTTCGCTGACCAGCTTGTTGTTGGTTTGCTCGTTGGGTGCCATGCCAAAGTGTTGATTCAACGAGGCGCCATACTGGCCGCTGTAGCGGCGCGTAGCATTTTGCGCGTCAACCCGGAAGTTGGCGTTGATGGTCGCTTCGGTCACATACAAACCTTCCTTGGGCGACTGGTACTTCAAATCGGTCAGGGTCAGGGTCAGCTGCGGCGCGTTGTAGGCATTGCTGCTCGGGGTAAAACCGAGCAAACGCACCGCTGCTTCGGCTTGCGCCTGCAGCTTGGGCATCAATTGCTGACCGGCCACGCTGATGGTGCTGGTTTCCGGGTACATGCCACCACGGGTGCCCAATACAGGCGACTTACGCCCATCCACCAAGCGCACCTGCACCGGCTGACCATGCCCCACGGCAACCAGCGGGGTATTCAGCACAGGGATAGGGCTAAGTTGTTGCGGACTGTGGACGCAACCAACCAGGGTCAGGCTGCTAACAGCCAACAAACCGAACAACAGGCGATGCAGCATGTTTATCTCTCCAAGAGTGGGCGGCAAATAGGCGGCAGTATAACCACGCCGCCGCGCCGCTTACAGCAGCGGCAGTTTTTGACCGATGCCGGCGCGTCTGGTTCCCGCAAGGCGGCGGTAGATCTTTGTAGGGTGGGCTTTAGCCCACCAGCGCGGGATAAGGACGTTGGCGAGCTGAAGCCAGCCTAGGGTTTTGCACCCACTGCATAACCGGGACATAGCACAAAAACAAAAACCGCCCCGAAGGGCGGTTTAGTCAACGCATCAAGCTCAGACTGCTGCGGTCGGGCCCAGACCCAAGACCTGATCCGATTGCGCCTGCACGTCGCGGTACAGCTCGGCATCGGTTTCCAGGGTCTTGGCCGTAGCCTTGAAGATTGCCTGCAAACGCGACTGCCACTGCTCGCTGCGCAGCTGCTCAGGAAAGCAGCGTTCGAGCAGATCGAGCATGATCGACACCGTTACCGAAGCACCCGGAGAGGCGCCCAGCAAGGCCGCCAGGCTGCCATCTTTCGATGCCACCAACTCAGTGCCGAACTGCAGAATGCCGCCATTTTTCTCATCTTTCTTGATGATCTGCACGCGCTGGCCGGCCGTTTCCAAGCGCCAGTCTTCGGCTTTGGCGTTCGGGTAGAACTTGCGCAAGGCGTCTAGGCGTTGGTCTTGCGACTGCATGACTTCGCCCATCAGATACTTGGTCAGGTCGAAGTTGTCGCGCGCCACCGCCAGCATCGGCAAGATATTGCTCGGACGGATCGACAGCGGCAGGTCCAGAAACGAGCCGTGCTTCAAGAACTTGGTGGTAAACCCGGCGTAAGGCCCGAACAACAAGGATTTTTTACCCTCGACCATACGGGTATCCAGGTGCGGTACCGACATCGGTGGCGCGCCTACATCGGCCTGGCTGTAGACCTTGGCCTGATGTTGACTGACCACTTCCTGGTTGTCGCAACGCAGCCACTGGCCACTCACTGGGAAACCGCCAAAACCCTTGCCTTCCGGGATGCCGGACATCTGCAGCAACGGCAAGGCCGCGCCGCCAGCGCCGAGAAAGACGAAGCGCGACTGGATTTTACGACTAGCACCACTCACCTGATCCTTGACGCTAACCAGCCAGCCGGCGTCATTACGGTCCAAGCCAACCACTTTGGTGCAGTAGTTAACGTCTGTTTGATCTTGCTCAGAAAGGAAGTGCAGCAACTGGTTGGTCAGCGCGCCGAAGTTGACGTCGCTGCCGCCCAGTGCGCGAGTTGCCGCGACCGGTTCATCGGCGGCGCGGCCCGGCATCATCAGCGGCATCCACTGCGCCAGGGTGTCACGGTCTTCGGTGTATTCCATGCCATTGAAGCAATGGTGCTTGCTCATCTGAGCAAAACGCGACTTGAGAAAACCGATGTCTTCCTGGCCACGCACAAAACTGAGATGCGGTACTGGGTTAATGAAACTTTGCGCGGAGCCGAAGGTGCCTTTTTCGATCAAGTAGGCCCAGAACTGCTTGGACACCTCGAACATGGCATTGATGCTGACGGCCTTTTTGATCTCGACCGAACCGTCTGCAGCCTGCGGCGTGTAATTTAGCTCACACAAGCCAGCATGGCCGGTGCCCGCGTTGTTCCATGGGTTGGAACTCTCGATAGCACCCGCATCCATCAACTCAACAACTTCCAGCTTGATCGTCGGATCAAGCTCTTTGAGCAGCACGGCGAGCGTTGCGCTCATGATGCCGGCCCCAACCAACACCACATCTACTGCCTGGTTATCGTTTTGCGCCATTACCGCATCTCCACAATCGAAATCTGCTGCATCCCGCCGGAGCGGCTCGCTTTGTTGAGCCCGCACCAACTGATCATTACTGCCCGCCAGACGTATTCAGAGCCAGGAAGAGGTAACTTCCAGATAACTAATGGCCCCCTGCATGCACCTCAACCAGCCCCACAACCGGAGACAAACAAGCGACTGGGTTCAGCTCAACAGCTCATTGACACTCATCAGGATATCTCCCAACGCTGCCATTTCTGCACAGAACAGGCCCCTATAAGGGCGTTATTTTTGCGGCGCGAACGATACCATTAATGACGCATTGCTTAACGCAAAAATTGCGCAAGGCGCTTCCGCTGATCTTTTTTTTACAGGCAACGCTGCTTGCAGGAGGTTAAAGCGCGACTTTTAGCCGCATAACCAGGGGCTTTTCACGTTTAAAACCAGCTGGATGGGAGGCTGTCTTTACAACCTTTGTATTGGATCGAATAGCGCCGGGAGCGCTCATCAACTTTACGCGCCACCGGCAGCAACCAGGCTTTTTGCAGATGACTGCCACGACTGAAGCCACCCCAACCCTCGTGGTAGTTGAGGTACTGGTTGTAGGCATCCCATTTGGAGATGCCATTAACCTTCTGGGTTTTGCTGGTGTACCAGCCCATGAAGTCCAGGGCATCGTCAAAATTATCGCGGCTCGACCAATTATTACCGGTCTCGCGCTGATAATCGGCCCAGGTTTCATCCTTCACCTGTGCATAGCCATAGGCGGTGCTGGGTCGACCATAGGGAATGATGCCGAGAAAATAACGCATCGGCGGACGGGCATCGGCGCGAAAACTCGACTCTTGATACATCATCGCCATCGGCACAAAGGCCGGCGTGCCCCAGCGCTTGCTGACGTCTTCGGCGACCGTATGCCACTCGGGTTTTTCTGCAAAGATCAGACACAGGTCTTCTTGCTGTTTGGGTGGTTGGCTGCTGCAACCACCCAGCAAGCTGGCGCTCAGCAGCGCCAACCACGCCGCGCCGCGAGCCAATCCAGACTCAAGCACGGGCGGCCTGGATGATCTCGATGTAAGGCTGGGCCAAACGCTGATCGGCGATCAAGGCGACAAAATCACGACCTTGCTCGTCTGTAGCATTCAGATCGAAGCCGGCGGCAATAAAGAAGCCAACAAAGCGCTCAAAGTCATCAACCCGCAGGCCGCGATAAGCCTTTATCAGCTTGTGCAAAGAAGGCGGCGTAGCATCCGCCGGCTCAACGGCCAGGAACAGCTTAATCGGCTCATCAGCAATCTCTTCGCCAATTACCTGTTTCTTGTCTTTACGCATCAGTCGCTCCAATACTCGGGATTTTACCTGAGCACAGTTTACCCACCGCCAGCCCAGGGCTCAACGCGCGCAACACTGCACCGGCAAACAGCCAAGCGTAGGAAGATGGCGTGCGGTGCGGCAAAAAACCGCGCAATCGCGGTAGCACGCTCAAAAAAGACGTAAATGCCGCTCTAGCACCGGCATTTCAGCCACAAAAGGCGACTAAAGAAGAACGCCTATCCCGCCGTCCCGGCCCTATACTGCAGCCATTACCTCCCCTTAGTTTGAGCCGGCCGATGCACTTACCTCCGCTGTTCGCCGCCTGGCGTCAAACGTTACAGGCTGGTTACTCGCTAAAAGCCTTGCGCGGTGATTTGGCGGCTGGCTTAACCGTCGGCATCATCGCCATTCCACTGGCCATGGCCCTGGCAATTGCCGTCGGTGTGGCGCCGCAATACGGCCTTTACACCGTACTGGTAGCGGCACCGCTGATCGCACTCACCGGCGGCTCTCGCTTTAATGTGTCCGGCCCGACTGCCGCCTTTGTGGTGATCCTGCTGCCGATTACCCAGCAATACGGCGTGGGGGGCTTGCTGCTGTGCAGCATGCTGGCTGGACTGATCATGATTGCTCTGGGGCTGGCGCGAGCCGGGCGATTGATTGAGTTTGTGCCCTACCCGGTGACCCTCGGCTTTACCGCCGGCATCGGCGTAGTAATTGCCACCTTGCAACTTAAAGACCTGCTCGGTTTGACCTTAAGCAGTCAGCCTCTGCATTACGTGGAGCAGCTCGAAGTGTTACTGAGTGCCATGCCTGACGCCCACTTGGGTGATGCATTGGTCGGCGCCATCAGCTTGGCGGTGCTGCTGATTTGGCCGCGCTGGGTACCCAAGATACCCGGTCATCTGGCCGCCTTGGCAGTCGGTAGCCTAGTTGGGCTGGCTCTGGAGCACTACGGCATACCGCTGGCGACCCTAGGCGAGCGTTTCAGCTACAGCCTGGACGGTGTTGTGCATCCTGGCATTCCGCCGTTTTTGCCGAGCTTTGCCTGGCCCTGGCAGTTACCGGCGTCCAATGGCCAGCCACTGCAACTGTCGTTTGAGCTGATCCGCCAACTGCTGGCGCCGGCCTTTGCCATCGCCATGCTCGCGGCGATTGAATCGTTGCTTTGCGCGGTGGTCGCCGACGGCATGACTGGCAGTAAACACGACCCGAATGCCGAGCTGATCGGCCAAGGCCTTGGCAACCTGATCGCGCCGCTGTTTGGCGGCATCACCGCCACCGCCGCCATCGCCCGCAGCGCCGCAAATGTGCGAGCCGGCGCCTTTTCGCCGCTGGCGGCGATCATCCATGCTGGCGTAGTGCTGGTGGCGATACTGCTGCTGGCACCGCTGTTCAGTTACCTGCCGATGGCGGCGCTGGCGGCATTATTGCTGATGGTGGCCTGGAACATGAGCGAGCCGGGGCATGTGCTGCACACCCTGCGCATCGCCCCACGCAGTGACGTACTGGTGCTGCTGACCTGCCTGATTCTCACCGTCTTGTTCGACATGGTGCTGGCGGTCGGCGTCGGCCTGCTGCTGGCGGCCGGCTTGTTTATCAAGCGCATGAGCGACCTGACCGATACAGCGGTGTTGCCCAAACACTTTCACCAAGCGCTGCAAGACCTGCCTGAGCATGTGCTGGTGTACGCCATTCGCGGCCCGCTGTTCTTTGGCGCAGCGGAAAAAGCCCTCAGCGTACTGCGCCGCTACGCCCCCGACGTGAAACTGGTGATTGTCGACATCAGCGCCGTGCCGTTGCTGGACCTGACAGCCCTGGCGGCCCTGGACAACGTGCTGCGCGACTATCGCAAACAAAACATTGGCCTGATTCTGGTGGGCTGCTCACCACGGGTACGCCTCAAACTGCGCCGCGCCAATATCCAGCGCGAAGAAGGCCGACTGGCCTATGTCGGCAACCTCGACCAAGCTCGCGAAAAAGCCTTGCGCTGGCTGAACCCAGAACCCACAAACAACTAAGAGCCGCAGCCCCAGCTAATCGTTAAGCGCCGCAAATTGTGCCCGCATCCACTCGCGGTATTCAGCTGCTGCCGCCTGACCTTCGGCGGGTGCCCAGTGCGCCAGCTCCGCCTCGGTGATCGGCCGATACGGCCCGGCCTTGCACTCGAACAGCACACTGTCCGGCGCCAGCACCACCAGTGCATGAAACACTCCCGGCGGCAGATCGACACCGGCGCATTCGCCACCCGCCTGCAAAAAGCGTTTGTCCAGCACCTCGCCCGCCTCGGTAAAGATCAGCAAACCGAAGCAGCCCTGCAGGGCCAGCAAGGTTTCCGCTTTATCATCGGCCAAATGCCGATGTGGTGGCAGATAGGTGTCCGGCTGCAAACCCACCACCATGCGGTGACAGGCCTCTTCCATCTGGTGCAAATTGTGATGCTGGCGCTGGCGCGGATTGGCCGCTGCCTGGGCCGCCAGGTCAGCGAACAGCGCCTGATCGAGAAAGCGTGGTGCCGGCATGCTTACAGACCTTTGACCGCATAGATGCCGGCGGCATTGCGCCAGTAGCCCTTGTAATCCATGCCGTAGCCGAAGATGTAGCGATCAATGCAGGTCAAGCCGACGTAATCGGCCTGCAGATTCGGGCGCGCTTTGCGATTGTGTTCCTTGTCGATCAGCACGGCGGTGTGCACCGCGCGGGCGCCGGCATGCTTGCAGAAGTCGATGATGGCGCCGAGGGTGTGGCCCTCATCGAGGATGTCGTCGATGATCAGCACATCCCGGTCAATAAAGGAGATTTCCGG
>JAURXE010000600.1 GCA_030654635.1 Pseudomonas sp. | reverse complement strand
GATGGCCGGTTGTTTTTGCGCAAGGACAACGGCCTGGTACGTGACGTGTTTCATCAGCGCCACATGCAACGCTTGGTCGGCCATATGGGTATTGGCCATGTGCGTTATCCGACTGCAGGCAGCTCAAGCTCTGCTGAGGCGCAGCCGTTTTACGTCAACTCGCCTTACGGCATTACCCTGGCGCACAACGGCAACCTGACCAACGTCGAGCAGCTGGCCAAAGAGATCTACGAGTCGGATCTGCGTCACGTCAACACCAACTCTGATTCCGAAGTGCTGCTCAACGTGTTCGCTCACGAATTGGCGCAACGCGGCAAGTTGCAGCCCACTGAAGATGATGTGTTTGCTGCGGTTACCGATGTGCATCAGCGCTGCATTGGCGGTTACGCCGTGGTGGCGATGGTCACCGGCTACGGAATTGTCGGTTTTCGCGACCCGAACGGGATTCGTCCGATTGTCTTCGGTCAGCGCCACACCGATGAAGGCGTCGAATACATGATCGCCTCGGAAAGCGTCTCGCTGGACGTGCTGGGTTTTACCCTGATTCGCGATTTGGCTCCGGGTGAAGCGGTGTACATCACCACCGACGGCAAGCTGACTACCCGTCAGTGCGCCGCGAAGACCTTCTACTCGCCGTGCATCTTTGAGTATGTGTACCTGGCTCGTCCTGACTCGATCATGGATGGCGTCTCGGTGTACAAGGCGCGCTTGCGGATGGGCGAGAAGCTGGCGGAGAAAATCCTTCGTGAGCGGCCTGAGCACGATATCGATGTGGTGATCCCAATCCCCGATACCAGTCGCACCTCGGCGCTGGAATTGGCCAACCATCTGGGCGTTAAGTTTCGCGAAGGCTTCGTCAAGAACCGCTATATAGGGCGCACCTTTATCATGCCTGGCCAGGCGGCCCGCAAGAAATCGGTACGGCAGAAGCTGAATGCCATCGAGCAAGAGTTTCGTGGCATGAACGTCATGCTGGTGGATGACTCGATCGTGCGCGGCACCACCTGCAAGCAAATCATCCAGATGGCGCGTGAAGCCGGGGCGAAGAATGTGTACTTCTGCTCGGCGGCGCCGGCGGTGCGTTACCCGAACGTGTACGGCAT
>JAURXE010000597.1 GCA_030654635.1 Pseudomonas sp. | reverse complement strand
TGGGTACGCCTTGGGTCAGCAGGCCGGAGCCGGCTTTTACCAGCAGGCTGTCGGAGTGTCCGTGGTAGCAACCTTCGAATTTCAGAATGTTGTCGCGGCCGGTAAAGCCGCGTGCCAGGCGGATGGCGCTCATGGTCGCTTCGGTGCCGGAGCTGACCATGCGCACCATCTCCATCGACGGCACCAGGGCGCAGACCAGGTCGGCCATTTCGACTTCCAGTGCGGTCGGTGCGCCAAACGACAGGCCGTGTTCGAGCTGTGCGCGCACTGCGCCGAGCACTTCGGGGTGGCTGTGGCCGAGGATCATCGGCCCCCAGGAACCGACGTAGTCGACGTAACTCTTGTCGTCTTCATCGGTGATGTAGGCGCCCAGGGCGCTCTTGATAAATAAGGGCGTGCCGCCGACGCTTTTGAAGGCGCGCACCGGCGAGTTAACGCCGCCGGGAATGTGTTGTTGGGCGTTGGCAAACAAGATTTCGGAGCGGGACATGGTGGGCCTCTCGGGTCGGGGCAAAATTTAAAGGGTAAACAGCTCGCTGAAGGCGCGGGCGCGGCGTTCCACGGCGCTGGCATCTTCGGCGGCAAACAGGTCGTTAATCACCGCGAGCAAGCTGGCGCCGTTGGCTATCAGTGCCGGCGCGCGCGCAAGCGTGATGCCGCCAATCACCGCCAGGGGCAGGGCGAAGCGCTGGCGGGCTTGCTCTAGCAGTTCAGGTGTTGCGGTCGGTGCGCCGGGCTTGGTCTGTGAATTAAAGAAGCGGCCGAAGGCCAGGTAGCTGGCGCCATTGGCGACGGCTGCGTCGGCCAGTTCCAGCTGGGCGTGGCAGGTGGCGCCGATAATGGCTTGCGGGCCCAGACGCTGGCGGGCGGCCAGTAGCGAGCCGTCGCTTTGTCCCAGGTGCAGGCCAGCGCCTAGGCGTGCGGCCAGCTCCAGGTCGTCGTTAATAATCAGCGCGGCGCCGTAGCGCTCGCAGAGTTCTTGCAGGGCCTGGGCGTCATACAGGCGCTGGGCGGCGTCGGCGGATTTGTCGCGGTATTGCAGCAGTTGCGCGCCGCCTTTAAGCGCCGCCTCCACATAGGGCAGCAGCTTGCCGTCGGCCAGTAATTGGCTGTCAGTGATGGCGTACAGGCCGCGCAACACAGCGCTCAT
>JAURXE010000585.1 GCA_030654635.1 Pseudomonas sp. | reverse complement strand
TACCCGCATCGGGGTGGGAAATAATCGCGAAGGTACGGCGCTTGGCGACTTCTGCGGCCTGGTTGCTCATGCTGGGGAAACCTGTCGACTGATAGTCGCTTTGTCAAAAATGGCGGCGATTATAGCGGTAATTGCTCGCCAAGCGGCGGCCGGTGAGCAGGCCAATAATGCTGGTATGTGCAGCATTTTATAGCGCTATGTTTTAAATCTAAAACAGTCAAGCGCTAAATCGACCAATTGGCATTGAAGTGGCAGTTTTTGATTGATCTAGAGGGCTCATGTGCCTAAAGTTCGCGCCCGAACGCTCATGCTGGCAACGATCCATGCGGCTCAAGTACTGACGACGAGAGGTTTGCGGCTCTTCACTAATAGAAGAACCACGGATTCTCGGCGACAAGCCTTGGGAAGTAGGCGAACCAAAGTGGGGATACAGATACAGGCGTTCGCGGCTTCTTAACCGGAAGTCACCCCTTTCGAGCACGGTTAGCCGTGTGTTTTGCCCATTTGGAGTGCCCAGCATGTCGATCAAGATCGAAGACTACTACCCGCTCGCAACCTTCAACAAAATGAAGGCCTTTGCCGATAAACACGAAACCCCGTTCGTGGTAATTGATACCGCCATTATCAGTCAGGCCTATGACGACCTGCGTGCCGGTTTCGAATTCGCCAAGGTCTACTACGCGGTTAAAGCCAACCCGGCCATCGAAGTTATCGAACTGCTGCGTGACAAGGGGTCGAGTTTCGATATCGCCTCGATCTACGAGCTGGATAAAGTCTTGTCCGCCGGCGTTAGCCCAGACCGCATGAGCTACGGCAACACCATCAAAAAAGCCCGCGATATTCGTTATTTCTACGATAAAGGTGTGCGCATGTTCGCCACCGACTCGGAAGCCGACCTGCGCAACATCGCCAAGGCCGCACCGGGCGCCAAGGTTTATGTGCGCATTCTCACTGAAGGCTCGACCACTGCCGACTGGCCGCTGTCGCGCAAGTTCGGCTGTCAGGCCGACATGGCCATGGATCTGCTGATCCTCGCCCGCGATCTGGGGCTGGTGCCGTACGGTCTGTCCTTCCACGTAGGCTCGCAGCAGCGTGATATCTCGGCGTGGGACGCGGCAATTGCCAAGGTCAAGGTGATCTTCGAGCGTCTGAAGGAAGAAGACGGCATCGTCCTCAAGCTGATCAATATGGGCGGTGGCTTCCCGGCCAACTACATCACCCGCACCAACAGCTTGGAAACCTACGCCGAAGAAATCATTCGCTTCCTGAAAGAAGACTTCGGTGATGACCTGCCGGAAATCATCCTGGAGCCGGGCCGCTCGCTGATTTCCAACGCCGGCATTTTGGTCAGCGAAGTGGTGCTGGTGGCGCGTAAATCGCGTACCGCCGTGGAGCGTTGGGTCTATGTGGATGTGGGCAAGTTCAGTGGCCTGATTGAAACCATGGACGAGTCGATCAAGTTCCCGATCTGGACCGAGAAAAAAGGCGAGATGGAAGAAGTGGTAATCGCCGGGCCAACCTGCGACAGCGCCGACATCATGTACGAGAACTACAAATACGGCCTGCCGCTGAACCTGGCCATCGGTGACCGCATGTACTGGCTGTCGACCGGCGCCTACACCACCAGCTACAGCGCGGTGGAATTCAACGGCTTCCCGCCGCTGAAGTCGTACTTCTTGTAAGTACTACCGCTGCACCACCAAACCCCAGCTTGCTGGGGTTTTTGCTTTTTAGCGCCGGACAAAACCTGGGCGGGTTTCTTTGCGGCTATGTCCTAGTTACATGCTGCAAAGCGCAAGTCCCATAGCCTCTGGTTTGTCACCCAGATAAATGTCGTGGAAAAACGCTCGTGGCACTGCCGA
>JAURXE010000584.1 GCA_030654635.1 Pseudomonas sp. | reverse complement strand
TGAAACGATTCATCGCCGATGGTAGTGTGGGGTTTCCCCATGTGAGAGTAGGTCATCGTCAAGCTTAAACACCAAACCCCTGATCATCGTAAGATGGTCGGGGGTTTGTCTTTGCGCGCAGAAAAGTTAGGCCGGTTATTTTTGCTTATTCAATTGCCCGGTGTGTTGGGCGTTTTAAAAGAGCATGGCTGTTATGCTTGCAATCTGTTGATGGGGGATTGTAAATGCAGGCTTTGCTTAAGCTTATTCAGGATGGCCGCTTTCATTCTGGTCAAGCGCTTGGTGCTGTGCTTGGTATAAGTCGGAGTGCTGTTTGGAAGCAGCTCCAGGGTTTAGAGGCGGAGCTCGGCTTGGTTGTCCATTCGGTTCGGGGGCGTGGGTATTGTTTAGAGCGCCCGCTGAGCTTGTTAGATATGGAGCGATTGGGCGTGTCGACTGGCCTGGGTGCATGGCCGGTTACGCTGCATTATCAGCTTGATTCGACTAATGCTGAGGCTCTGCGCATGCTTGGTGTGGGAGGTTGCGGGCCATTTATTGTCTTGGCTGAGCAGCAATCATCTGGGCGCGGGCGGCGTGGGCGTAAATGGGTGAGTCCCTTTGCGGAAAATCTTTACTACAGTCTGGCGTGGCCTGTAGCAGGCGGTGCGCCTCAGCTACAAGGGTTGAGTTTGGTCGTAGGCTTGGCGGTTTTGCAGGCTTTGCGTGCTTTTGGCCTAGTACAGGCGGGTCTTAAGTGGCCCAACGATGTCTTGGTCGATGGAAGGAAAATTGCTGGTGTATTGCTGGAGCTGGTCGGTGACTTAGCCGATCTTTGTCATGTGGTTATTGGTATCGGCGTCAATGTGAATATGCTGTCCGAGGCTGATGAGATTACCCAGCCTTGGACGTCTCTAGCTATTGCTTCTGGTGTGGCTGTGGATCGAAATGCTTTTGTTCGTGAGCTCAGTTCGCAGTTAGGCTTGTATTTGCACAGGCATCAGCAGCTCGGTTTTTCGGCATTTATTTCTGAATGGAATCAAGCTGATCTCTGGGCGGGACGCTCGGTAACTGTGACAACTACTGCTCAGGCGACGCATGGTGTCGTTTGTGGGGTCGATGGGACGGGTGCCCTGATTCTGCAAACTGAAAGTGGCAGGCAAGTATTCAGCGGTGGTGAGATTAGTTTGAGGCTGAAAGATGATACTTGAGCTTGATTGTGGCAATAGTTGGATTAAATGGCGGGTTGTTAGAGCTAGTAATGCAGATGTTGCATTTTCAGGGGTGGCGGCAGGCTGCGAGCAGTTGTTTCAGGCATTATTGGAGTTGAGTGCTCTGGATTTACGCCGCTGCCGGATTGTCAGTGTCCGTAATAATATTGAAACACAAGAGCTGATTTCTCAGTTGGTGCAGGTCTTTAAGGTTGAGGTTGTTATGGCTAGGCCTGTTTCAGGGTTGCCTGGCGTCAGCAATGGATATTATGAGCCCGAGCGTTTGGGGGTCGATCGCTGGCTTGCGGTTTTGGCGGCCTACAAGTTGGCAGGAGGGGCTTGTTTGGTGATTGATGTGGGAACCGCGATCACGTCTGACTTTGTTGCCTTGGGTGGTTGTCATCTGGGTGGTTATATCTGTCCTGGTTTGCGCTTGATGGGCGAGCAGTTAAGTGCGAATACGCACGGCATTCCCTATTTGGGCTTGGGACTTGAGTCGACAGATCTGTTGGTGCCTGGGCGAAGTACGGCTGAGGCGGTCGGGCGTGGGAGTCTGCTGATGTTGCGGGGTTTCATTGAGGGGCAATTGCAGTTGGCTCCGGCGCTTTTGGGGGCGCAATTTCAGGTGTTTTTAACTGGCGGCGATGCGGCGCTGGTTGGTGAGCTTTCGGTGGAGGTGCGACTGGTTCCGGATCTTGTGTTTATTGGTCTGGCAGTCGCCTGTCCTTAGCCTTCGAGGTGTGTGCATGCGCTGGTCTTTTTTGCTGCTACTGGTTTTGAATTTGTTTTATTACGTGTGGCATCAGCAGCAGGCGCCTTTACGGGTGAAGGAGATTTTACCGTTATCGCTATATCGTGGTGCTCAGCAAGATATCCAGTTGGTGAGCGAGGCTGAGCGCCCGCGGACTAGGGTTGAGTCGGAGGGGGGGCAGGTGGAAGCAAATGCAGCCTGCCTGTTTCTTGGCGGGCTGGAGGAAGAAAGTGTTGCGCATGCTGTTGAGCAGCGGCTATTGAGTACTGATATCAAAGCCACGGTTGAGGTTTTGGATGCTGCGGTGGGCCTTGATTACTGGGTTTATTTGGCCCCGCTGGCTTCTCGTCAGGCCTCTTTGCGTCAGTTAAAGGAGCTGCAGGCGCGAAAAATTGACAGTTACATCATTTCACAGGGAGATCTGGTTAATGGGATATCGCTTGGTATTTTCCCGCGTAGTGATTCTGCTCAAAGTGTAATGCAGCGGCTTCGCGAAGCTGGCTACGAGCCAATGCTGCGCGAGTTAGCGCGAGCGCACCGTAATTATTGGGTCAAAATCTCCCCGGAAAGCCGTATTTTGGTCAGCGATGCGTTGCTTAGTCGTCTGGCTGAGGATTTTTTAGGGATTGAGCATCAGTTAATGCCTTGTGAGGGTATTGCAACGCCGCGTTAGTTTGCATAGAATGGCGCCCGCTTAACCGGCTGCGCCTAAAGCGTAAAGCGGTTAAGTTTTTGCAAGTGGAGCTAACCTTAGGTTTTTATTGAGGAAAGGCTTGACACTGGGTAGGCATTGAATGAATATGCCGCCTCGTTTTGGAGGGGTTCCCGAGTGGCCAAAGGGATCAGACTGTAAATCTGACACGCGAGTTTCGAAGGTTCGAATCCTTCCCCCTCCACCATATTTTGTATCAGCTTCAGGTCCAGTTTGCGGGTGTAGTTTAGTGGTAGAACCTTAGCCTTCCAAGCTAATGATGCGGGTTCGATTCCCGCCACCCGCTCCAGGTTGATGTTGGTCACCGTGTAATGCTCATGTAGCTCAGTTGGTAGAGCACACCCTTGGTAAGGGTGAGGTCAGCGGTTCGAATCCGCTCATGAGCTCCATTATTTAAAGGCAGATATGCAGATATCTGCCTTTATTTTAATGGCGCTAACTTGCTCAATTCTTTGATTGGAGACGTTCGAGATGGCTAAAGAAAAATTTGAACGTAACAAGCCGCACGTCAACGTAGGGACTATCGGTCACGTTGACCACGGTAAGACTACGTTGACTGCAGCGTTGACCAAGGTATGCGCCGAAGCTTTCGGTGGTGCTATTCGTGACTTCGCTCAAATCGACAGCGCTCCGGAAGAAAAAGCTCGTGGTATCACGATCAACACTTCCCACGTTGAATACGATTCGGCTATTCGTCACTACGCCCACGTTGACTGCCCAGGTCACGCTGACTATGTGAAGAACATGATCACCGGTGCTGCGCAGATGGACGGCGCTATCCTGGTTTGCTCGGCCGCTGATGGCCCGATGCCGCAAACCCGTGAGCACATCCTGCTGTCCCGTCAGGTTGGCGTTCCGTACATCGTGGTCTTCCTGAACAAGGCTGACATGGTTGACGACGCTGAGTTGTTGGAATTGGTTGAGATGGAAGTTCGTGATCTGCTCAATGCTTACGATTTCCCGGGCGACGACACGCCAATCGTTATCGGCTCTGCGCTGATGGCATTGAACGGTCAAGATGACAACGAAATGGGTACCTCTGCCGTGCGTAAGCTGGTTGAGACTCTGGACAGCTATATCCCAGAACCAGTTCGTGTTATCGACAAGCCATTCTTGATGCCGGTTGAAGACGTGTTCTCGATCTCTGGTCGTGGCACCGTGGTAACTGGTCGTATCGAGCGCGGTATCGTGCGCATCCAGGAAGAAGTTGAGATCGTTGGTCTGCGTGACACGGTCAAAACCATCTGTACTGGTGTTGAAATGTTCCGTAAGTTGCTCGACGAAGGTCGTGCTGGCGAGAACTGCGGTATCTTGCTGCGCGGCACCAAGCGTGACGACGTTGAGCGTGGCCAGATCTTGGCTAAGCCAGGCAGCGTTAAGCCGCACACTAAGTTCGAAGCTGAAGTGTACGTGCTGAGCAAAGAAGAAGGCGGTCGCCACACTCCATTCTTCAAAGGCTACCGTCCGCAGTTCTACTTCCGTACTACGGACGTAACTGGTAACTGCGAACTGCCAGAAGGCGTTGAAATGGTAATGCCGGGCGACAACATCAAGATGGTTGTTACCTTGATCAAGTCGATCGCCATG
>JAURXE010000583.1 GCA_030654635.1 Pseudomonas sp. | reverse complement strand
CGGAGTGCCGCTGGCCGATGGTCTGTCGTTGCTGCTGGGGGCGGTGTTGTTGGGCTATATTGGCGCCTGGCTGGCCGTCGCCAGACATTTGAACGAACTCGCTCCGCGTTAATAAGTTGGTGTTTGTATTGAGTTTTTATTGATTTTACGGATGTGTAAGGGAACTTTTCCGCAGGTTCCCTGCCTGAAAGTGCAGTGCTAGACTGCCTGTCGTTTTTTTGTTTCGCTTGCTTCAACTGTTTAAGCAAGAGTTCGGAGGATTTGCATGACCACTTCTTTGCAGCCTGTTTATGCCTTAGTCCCGGGTGCCAACCTGGAGGCTTACGTGCATGCGGTCAACAGCATTGCGCTGCTGACCCCTGAGCAGGAACGCGAGCTGGGTGAGAGTCTGTATTACCAGCAGGACCTTGAGGCCGCCCGGCAAATGGTCCTCGCGCACCTGCGCTTTGTGGTGCATATCGCCCGTAGCTACTCGGGTTACGGCCTGCCGCAGGCCGATTTGATTCAGGAAGGTAACGTCGGCCTGATGAAAGCGGTAAAGCGCTTTAATCCAGAGATGGGCGTGCGCTTGGTGTCCTTTGCGGTGCACTGGATCAAGGCCGAGATTCACGAATTTATTCTGCGTAACTGGCGCATCGTTAAAGTCGCCACCACCAAGGCGCAGCGCAAGCTGTTCTTCAATCTGCGCGGGCAGAAAAAGCGTCTGGCCTGGTTGAATAATGACGAAGTGCATGCGGTGGCCGCCAGCCTTGGGGTCGAGCCGCGTGAAGTGCGCGAGATGGAAAGCCGCTTGAGTGGCCACGACATGGCCTTCGATCCGGCTGCCGATGAAGACGACGAAAGCGCCTTCAAATCGCCGGCGCACTACCTGGAAGACCATCGATACGATCCGGCCGTGCAGCTGGAAGCCTGCGACTGGAGCGATAACGCCTCGACCAATCTGCATGAAGCCTTGGCCGCCTTGGATGAGCGCAGTCGCGACATCTTGCAGCAGCGCTGGTTGAGCGAAGACAAGGCCACCCTGCATGAGTTGGCGGCTAAATACAGCGTCTCGGCTGAGCGGATTCGCCAGTTGGAGAAGAACGCCATGAACAAGCTCAAGGGCACTATTGAGGCCTAAGCGCCACGCCTAAGCAGCCGCACTCAGGTGCGGCTTTTTTCTGCCTGTGATTTTTTGCCCACTGTTTTTTGGAGTAGAGCTATGAAATTGCCGCCGCTGCGTGTGCAGCATGGGTTGTTGTTTGCCCTGTTGGCGTTGCTGTTCTTTGGCTGTGGCGCCTGGCTGATGCGCCCGCCAACCCCGGCCGAGCCACTGCCCTGGCTGGCCGCTTGGCAGACGCAGTTGTTGCCGGCGCTGGCGAGCGAGCAGCTAAGGCTGGCCGATCTGAGTGGTGAAACCGAGGGTGAGCTGTGGCTGCAGGCGCAGCCAACGGGGCCGCGGTTGTTGTATCGGGCGCCAGTGGGCGGCGCCGAGGAGGGCTGGACGCTTGCCGCCGAGCTGCACTTGAGTCGTCTCGAGCGCGAGAGCTTGGCGGTCGCTGCGGGCTTGCAGGCCAGCAGTGGCGAGCAGCCGCTGAGTGGGCAATTGCTCGATCAGTTGGGTCGCCAGTCGGTGCTGGCGCTTGAGCTGACGCCGAGCGTTGCAGTGCCGGCTGCGCGATTGGCGGCGACCTTGGGCCAGCCACCGCTGCGGTTGCACATCGAGGGTGGCGAGGCTTGGGTCTATCCGGCGCTGGGTCTGATGGCTCGGGTGCAGGACGATACCGTGTTGCAGTTACGGGCGCAGCCCAAGAGCGCCCTGCAGCATTAGCTACAGGCTTGCGGCTTAGCGCTCGCCGGGCCACCAGTCGGGCCGCGCGGGTTTGAGTTGGTTGAGGTAGTGACTGCCGCCCAGTTGCCAACCCTGACGGCGAATCCAGTTGGCGCGCTGGCTGACGTAGCTGCTGGGCCGGCGCGGGCTCCACTCGCGCGGATTAGGCAGCACCGCCGCCAGCAGTGAGGCTTGTTGATTGGACAGGTAGCTGGCGCCAATGCCGAAGTGCTGGCGTGCGGCGGCTTCGGCCCCAAACACGCCGTCGCCCCATTCGACGGTATTCAAATACACCTCAAGAATGCGCTGCTTGGACCAGCACAACTCGATCAGCCCGGTAAACCAGACTTCCAGGCCTTTGCGCGGCCAGCTGCGGCCGGACCAGAGAAACAGGTTTTTCGCCACCTGTTGGCTCAGGGTGCTGGCCCCGCGCAATGAGCCGCCGCGCTCGTTATGCGCCAGTGCGGCGCGAATGGCGCCCAGATCAAAGCCCCAGTGCTCGGCGAATTTCTGGTCTTCGGCGGCGATTACAGCAATTTTCAAATTCTCAGGCAGGGCTTCCCAGGGGCGCCAGCTGCGTTTTAGCTCGATCGGCTGGCCGTCGATCCATGACTCAATCTTGCGCTCGACCATTAGCGCGCTGCCCGGTGGCGGCAGCCAGCGTAGGGTCAGCACCAGCAACGCCGAGGCCGCAGCGCAATAGCCGAGTGCTTTAAATAGGCGCCGGAGCAGGAGTCGAAGCATATGCGGCTTGGCCAAGTCAGGTGGGCGGGCCATTATAGCCAGCGTATTGATGTGGTTTGGAGTTTGCCTAATGGTGCGTGGATTTTTATTGTTGGCGGCGTTCTTTGGTTTTACCGGTGTCGGGCTCGGCGCCTTTGCTGCCCATGCCTTAAAAAGCCGGTTGTCGCCAGAGTATTTGGCGGTGTTTCAAACCGCTGTGCACTATCAAATGTTGCATGCCCTGGCGTTGCTGATGCTGGCCTTGCTGGTGCGGCAGCTACCAGGGCGTTTGCTGCTGGTCGCTGGCTATCTGTTCACGCTGGGTGTTGTGCTGTTTTCGGGCAGCCTATATGCCTTGACCCTGAGTGGCATCAGCGCCCTAGGAATGATTACGCCCTTGGGTGGTCTGGCGTTTTTGGCCGGTTGGTTGTGCTTAGGCCTAGGCGCTTGGCGGTTGGGTTCGCCGAGGGCCTGAGCAGTGCCGTCTGGCGCCTTTTACCTTGGTCGGCGTCGGTGATCGGGCTAGAATGCTGGCCCCTCAAATTTGTTCGTGACCGCTTATGCAGATTCAGTTAAATGGCGAAGCCTTTGAGTTGCCCGACGGTCAGACCGTCGCCGGCGTGCTTGAACACTTGCAGCTGGGCGAGCGGCGGGTGGCGGTCGAACTCAATCTCGACATAGTGCCGCGCAGCCTGCATGCCAGCACCCAGCTACAGGCTGGCGACGTGCTGGAAATCGTCCACGCCATCGGCGGCGGTTAAGCCTGCTGGTCAGGCCTGCTTCGCTTCGCTTCTCTTCGTTTATGCCCGCAAGGAGTTCCCGTGAATTCAGCACCTGTCACTAACCTTGTCAGTGATCAGCCGTTCGTTCTGGCTGGCCGCACCTATCAATCGCGACTGCTGGTGGGCACGGGCAAGTACCGCGATCTCGAGCAGACCCGCCTGGCGATCGAGGCCTCGGGCGCCGAGATCGTGACCGTCGCGGTGCGCCGTACCAATATTGGCCAGAACCCCGGCGAGCCGAACCTGCTGGATGTGTTGCCGGCCGATCGCTTCACCATTTTGCCCAACACCGCCGGTTGCTTCGATGCCATCGAGGCAGTACGCACCTGCCGATTGGCGCGCGAACTGCTGGACGGCCACAACCTGGTCAAACTGGAAGTTCTGGCCGACCAGAAGACCCTGTTCCCCAATGTGATTGAAACCCTCAAGGCCGCCGAAGTACTGGTTAAGGAAGGTTTCGATGTGATGGTGTACACCAGTGATGACCCGATCATTGCCCGTCAGTTGGCTGAAATCGGCTGTATTGCGGTCATGCCCTTGGCCGGTTTGATTGGCAGTGGCCTGGGCATCTGTAATCCCTACAACTTGCGCATCATCCTTGAGGAAGCCAAGGTGCCGGAGTTGGTCGAAGCCGGCGTCGGCACCGCCTCCGATGCCAGCATCGCCATG
>JAURXE010000579.1 GCA_030654635.1 Pseudomonas sp. | reverse complement strand
AGCATCTTGCCGTTGAGCAGCACGGTTTCGCCCGGCTGCCAGCTCTGTACGTCTTCCGGGGTCAGGGTATCGAGGTTCACACGGCGCGCGCTCGGGCCGGCTTCCCAGACGATTTCCGGGTAGGCGTCCAGATCCGGCGCTTCCAGTACGGCAGGTCCCGAACCGTCCAGCACGAAGTGGGCGTGACGGGTGGCGGCGCAGTTGGGGATCATGCACACCGGCAGGCTGGCGGCGTGGGTCGGGTAGTCCATGATCTTCACGTCGAGCACGGTGGTCAGGCCGCCGAGGCCCTGGGCGCCGATGCCCAGCTGGTTGACCTTGTCGAACAGCTCCAGACGCATCTCTTCGATTTTGTTCGAAGGGCCGCGGGCTTTCAGTTCATGAATGTCGATGGAGTCCATCAACACTTCCTTGGCCATCACTGCGGCTTTCTCGGCAGTGCCGCCGATGCCGATGCCGAGCATGCCGGGTGGGCACCAGCCGGCGCCCATTTCCGGCACGGTTTTCAGTACCCAGTCGACGATCGAGTCGGACGGGTTGAGCATCGCCATCTTGGATTTGTTCTCGGAGCCGCCGCCTTTGGCTGCGACATCCACTTCCAGCTTGTCACCGGGCACTAGCGAGTAGTGGATGACGGCCGGGGTGTTGTCCTTGGTGTTTTTGCGCGCACCGGCCGGGTCGGCCAATATCGAGGCGCGCAGGATGTTTTCCGGCAGGTTGTAGGCGCGGCGCACGCCTTCGTTGATCATGTCGTCGACGCTCATGGTCGCGCCATCCCAGCGCACGTCCATGCCGACGCGGACGAAGATGGTGACGATGCCGGTGTCTTGGCAGATCGGCCGGTGGCCAGTGGCGCACATGCGCGAGTTGATCAGGATCTGCGCCATGGCATCACGGGCCGCCGGCGACTCTTCGCGCAGATAGGCCTGGTGCATGGCTTGAATGAAATCTACCGGGTGGTAGTAAGAAATAAACTGCAGGGCGTCGGCGACGCTTTGAATCAGGTCGTCCTGTTTGATCACGGTCATGGTGGTGCGCTCCTCTTTATCAACGGCACTATCAAAAGGTGCGCCAGACCACGACCCGGCGCGCTTTGAAGGTAACAAGCTCGGCTAAACAAGCGCGGCAGTATAACGTGCCAGCCGTTGGCGGCGCACCTTAGCCGTTAGGCTCAAAGCGACTGCACGCGCTTTACATCTGGCCGGGCGGGGGCCATGCGCACCTTATTGTGGCAGGCTGGGATTTTGCTGGCCGCCGGCGTAGAGTGATGGCTAATTGCCCATATGGAACGGACCCTCCATGAGCGCCAGCAGTCGACAGTTCACCTCGCAGGCTTTGCAGCGTCTATTGCTCAAACGCTTTGGTATGGCCTTGGCCACCTATGCGCTGACGCTGGTGCTGTTTTGGCTGGCGGTGCTGTTTGAGCTGTATCACGCGCCGCTGTCGATCGCGCTGATCAGCACCGCGTTGGCCCTGCTCAGCCAGTTGGGGATTTTTGCCGTGCTGCGCAGCGGCTATAACCTCAAGTTGCGTGACCCCAGTTTGACCGCGCAACAGGTGCTGCTAGCGCTGGGTTGGCTGACCTATTTGCTCGCCTATATGGGCAGCGGTCGCGGCACCTTGTTGATGATGTATGTGCTGGTGTTGTTGTTTGGCGTTTTCCAGCTCAAACCCCAGGTGTTTACCCGTTGCGCGGCTTTTGCTTTTTGCAGCTTTGCCGGGCTGAACCTGTGGGAGGCCTATCAGCAGCAGTTGGCCGATCCGGCGCTGGCGCTGTTGCAGGTGATAGCGCTGTTTTTCGTGCTGGGCTGGTTGTGCCTGTTTGCCAATTACATCCAGGGCCTGAGCCAAATCATGCGCAACCGGCGCTTCGCCTTGCAGGCCCATCAGGACACCTTGCGCGGGATGATGCGTCAACTGGAAGCCCAGGCCGCCACCGACGAACTCACCGGTTTGTTTAACCGCCGGCATTTTATGCTGGTGGCGGGCCGTGAGTTGGCCGCACTGCGGCCGGGTCAGCAGCATGGCTTGGCATTGATCGATCTGGATCACTTCAAGCGCATCAACGATACCTACGGCCATGCGGTCGGTGATCGGGTCTTGCAGACCTTTGCCGCCGTCGCGCAGTCCTGTTTGCGTGATGGCGATATCCTTGCCCGTTATGGTGGTGAGGAGTTCGTGTTGCTGTTGCCCAATACCGATGTCGACCAGTTCAGCGCTTGCTGCGAGCGCCTGCGCGAAGCCTTCGCCCACGCGGAGCCTGTGGGTGTGCTGGTTAGCGGTATCAGCCTGTCGGCCGGCATGACCTTGCTCTGCGCGACCGATGCACTGGATGAGGCCTTGCTACGCGCCGATCAGGCGTTGTATCGGGCCAAACGGGATGGCCGCAATCGCTGCGCTGCCGCGTGGGAGGGCAGTGGTGCCTGAATTAACCGTTGGCGCTGTACGCCTTGAGGTTGCCGCGCACACTAATCTGCTCGATAACTTGCTCGGCGCCGGCATCAAGGTGCCCAACAGTTGCCGTGCCGGCAGTTGCCATAGTTGCATGGTGCGCTGCATCAGCGGCGAACCGTTTGATGCTCAGCCACAGGCCTTGACTGCCGAGCAACGGGCGCAAGGCTGGCGCTTGGCGTGTCAATGCCAGGTGGTGGACGATTTATCGGTGCAGGTGTTTGATCCGGCGGCCGATGGCATTGGTGCCAGCCTGATTGGTTGCGATTGGCTGAGCACCACGGTGCTGCGCTTGCGTTTGCTGCCAGAGCGACCTTTGCGTTATCAGGCCGGCCAGCATCTGCTGCTCTGGACGCCAAGCGGAATTGCCCGGCCTTACTCCTTGGCCAGCGTGCCGAATCTTGATGAGTACGTGGAGTTTCATCTCGATTGCCGTCAGGCTGGCGCCTTCAGCGATGCGGCTCGTAGTTTGCTGCTTGGCCAGTCGCTGCACTTGGGCGAACTGCATGGCGGGGCCTTGCATTACGACCCGCAGTGGCAGACCCGCCCGCTCTGGTTGTTGGCGGCCGGCACCGGTTTGGCGCCGCTGTGGAGCCTGTTGCGCGAAGCCTTGCGCCTAGGCCATAGCGGCCCGATTCGGTTGCTGCACCTGGCCCATGACAGCTCCGAGCATTACCTCGCCCAGCCGCTGGCGGCGCTTGCCGCCGCGCATCCGAACCTGCAGGTGCAATTAGTCAACACGGCCGAGTTGCCGGCGGCTTTGGCCGAACTGCGGCTTGTTTCACGGCAAACCATGGCCTTACTCTGCGGCTCGCCTGCCAGCGTCGAGGCTTTTACTCGACGGCTGTATTTGCTCGGCCTACCCCGCAATCAGATGCTGGCCGATGTGTTTTTGCCGCGCGCCTTTTGACAGCCTGTTAAGCGCGCCTGTTTTTGAGAGTACTGATGACTGAACATCTAATAGTTGAGCGCGAAGCCGGGCTAATGACCCTGCGCCTCAACCGGCTGGACAAGAAAAACGCCCTGACCCGTGCCATGTACAGTCAACTGGCCGAGGCGTTGCTGGCCGCCGATGCCGAGCCCAGTGTGCGCGCGGTATTGCTCAGCGGCGGGGCAGAGTGCTTTACCAGTGGCAACGATGTGGCGGATTTTCTGCAAGCGCCGCCGACCAGCCTCGACAGCCCGGTGTTTCATTTTATGCGCGCACTGTTTGAGCTGAAAAAGCCCATAGTCGCCGCCGTGGCAGGTTCCGCCGTCGGGATTGGCACCACTTTGCTGCTGCACTGCGACCTG
>JAURXE010000574.1 GCA_030654635.1 Pseudomonas sp. | reverse complement strand
ACCGCACACTGCCCTTCGGCACCCGGGTGCGGGTGACCAACCTCAACAACGACAAAAGCGTGCTGGTGCGCATCAACGACCGCGGCCCCTACGCCCGCAGCCGCATCATCGACCTCTCCCGCAAAGCCGCCCAACAACTCGACATGCTGCGGGCCGGAGTAGCACCGGTGCGGGTGGAAAGTGTCGAGTGATGGCCGCCATCTGGCCCACTTTCTGCGCCAAGGTATGGCTGGCCGAATATAAGCTGATATACGACAGCTTAATCGCTGTCGTCTCGGCGATTTGGGCAATGAACCTGTCTTGGTAACTGGTGGGAAATGCTTCGCAGTTTCCCACCCTACAAAAGCTCGGCCACTGTGGTTGGCAAGGTTTGCCTGTGCGATCCAACGGCCAGCGCAGATACTGCGGCGGAGTGCGCTTACCAGCGACAGGGCTTTATCCCTCCACCAGCGTCCATTGTTTGGCCACGCGTTTATCCGACACCGGCATCTTGGTGCCCAGTTGCTGGGCAAACAGTGACACCCGGTATTCCTCCAGCATCCAGCGGTACAGCTGCAGTTGCGGGTCGCGTTTGCCTTCTTTGGTGTGTTTGCTCAGGCGGGTTTGGTACTGGGCCCAGCAGGCATTCAGCTCGCCGCTCCAGACCCGATCCTTTTGCATCTGGCTGCCGAGTTTGTCGAAGCGTTGCTCGATGGCGCGTAAATAACGCGGCAGCTCATTCAGCCATTCCATCGGCGTCTCCCGCACAAAGCCCGGATAAACCAAGTTGCTCAGCTGCAACTTGATGTCGTTCAGCGCCACGGCCTGGGCCAGGTCGATCTTGCCCTTGAAGCGTTTTTGCAGGCCGTGCCACAGGCTCAGTACCTCCAGCACCCGCTTGGCCAAACGCTCGGCGTGCTCAGCCCAGCCGCCGCGTTTCTGTTCGGCCAGCTTGGCCAGCCCGGCGCCGTCACGGGGCAGCGGCTCGACGCCGGCCAGGATGCAGTTGTCCAGGCTGGCCAGCAGAATATCTTCCACCAGCGCATCGACCCGGCCCATGTCGCGATACAGCAAGCCCAGTTCGGTGAGGCCCGGCAGTTTGCCGCGCAGGTACTTTGCGGGTTCCGCCAGCTGTTGCAGCAACAGCCGTTGCAAGGCGCGGCGGTGCTGGAACTCGGCCTCGGCCAGAGTCGGGAAGCGGCCTTCTTTGACCGTGCCGCGCTCATCGCCAACGCTGCCTTCGACCAGCGCTGGATACACCGTCATGCTCAGCCCGGCGATGTTTTGCTGGGTGCTGGCCGCCACCTGGGCGAAGGCCTTGGCCTCCACCGGGCGTTGCTGGCCGGCGTTCTGCACTATGGCCAAGGCGGCGTGGCTGGCCTGCACAAAGCGGGCGTTGAGTTCGGCCAGGTCGCGGCCTTCGCCGAGGAACTTGCCGCTGGCGTCCACCACTTCCAGATTGATCTTCAGGTGGTTGTCCAGCTCCAGCAGCGCCTGGGTCCAGGCCTCATTGCTGACCTTGACCCCGGTCATCCGTTGCAGCTCGCGGCCCAGGGCGGCCGGCAACGAGCCTTCGGCGAAGTTGATCCGTTCCAGGGCGGCCTTGATAAAGTCCGGCACCGGCACGAAGTTCTTCCGTAGCGCCTTGGGCAGGTTGCGCACCAGGGCGATGCATTTGGCTTCCAGCAGGCCGGGCACCAGCCACTCCAGCCGCTCGCTGGGCAGTTGCGGCAATAGCGGCGCCGGCACCCGCAGGGTCACGCCGTCGCGCGGGTGATTGGGTTCGAAGTGATAGGTCTGGGTCAGGCGCAAGTCGCCCAGCTGCAGGCTATCCGGGTACAGGGCGGCGGTGACTTCGTTGGCGTCGCGGGCCAGCACGTCTTCCTCGCGCATGATCAGCAGCTGCGGATTCTTCGCGCTCTCGATCTTGTACCAACTGTCGAAGGTGGCGGCCTGATGGATCTCCGCCGGGATGCGCGCCTCGTAGTAGGCGTAGAGGGTTTCTTCATCGGCCAGAATATCCCGGCGGCGGGCCTTGGCTTCCAGCTCGTCGAGCAGCTCCAGCAGCTCGCTGTTGGCCTTCAGACTGCGAGCGCGGGACAGTATCTCGCAACGCACAAGGCCGTCGCGGATAAACAGTTCGCGGGACATCACCCGCTCGATCGGCCCGTAATGCACCGCCCGTTTGCCCACCACAATCAGCCCGTACAGAGTGATTTGCTCGAAGGCCACCACCTGGCCGCGCTTCTTCTCCCAGTGCGGTTCGAAGTGGTTTTTCTTGATCAGGTGGCCGGCCAGCGGCTCGATCCAGTCCGGCTC
>JAURXE010000541.1 GCA_030654635.1 Pseudomonas sp. | reverse complement strand
CAATAAAATGATTCCGCCAATCAGCATCAACACATTGCGCAAGGCCATCGACAAGGACGAACCGATCACCGTCTGCAACAAGGTGGTGTCGGCGGTCAGCCGCGACTGGATTTCTGAGCTTCGGTTGCTCTCATAAAAGCCCGGGTGCAGGTTGATCAAGTGATTGAACACCCGCTTGCGGATATCGGCGACAAAGCGCTCACCGATCCAGGAGACCAGATAAAAACGGCTAAAAGTGCCGAGCGCCAAGGCCAGCACCAGCACAAAAAACAAACCAATCGAGCGATTCAGCGCCGCCTGGGATTGAGTCGCCAAACCTTGATCGACCAGCAGCTTGATGCCCTGCCCCATGGACAAGGTGATGGCGGCGGTAAACATCAGTGCCAATAAGGCGCCGAGCACCTGCCAGCGATAGGGCGCAACGAAACGTCGCGCCATGCCCAAGGCATTGCGCTGACGGTCAGACAAAATCGACGGCATAGGAACTCGCAGCGCAGCCAACAGGCTTGGGTGAGTGAAGTGGCCAACAACCTTCAATAGCAGCGGCAGGCCTGCAACAACAGATGGGGACGCCGGCGCGCCAGATCAAGCCAGCGCGCACTTCATGGGACAATTGAGAGGTTAAAAGCGCGAACTAAAGAAAGCGTTTGGCGTGATCGGCGCTGGGCAGCAGGCAACTGTCGTAGCGACCAAATAACCGATAACGGTTCAGCGCGATGCGGTCATAGCACCAGTCACGCAGCGGCTCTGGACACAGCCGCAGCCAGGCCAGCCAGCGCCAAGGCCGGGACAATAGCGCGAGGATGCGCAGCACCGCAGTGGAGCGGACCAGCAACTGGCCGTCCTCGACATAGGCCATGGTGTCGAAATGATCGAGCGGCAAACCGAAGTATTGCAAGATCGCCTGGCCCTCAGCCGACTGCACCGAGGCCAGCCGAAACAACTGCTGCTGATCATGACGAATCAGAAACTTGGCCCAGCCGTTACACAGCTTGCAGACCCC
>JAURXE010000534.1 GCA_030654635.1 Pseudomonas sp. | reverse complement strand
CGGGCGGCTCGCTCGTGAGCGTGGCGCATCGCTCGGCAAGCCGAGGCTGAGCAGCCCGCAGAGCAGGCAAATCAGCGCAGCGGCAACGCACAGTGCGGCAAAGCCCGACACATCCATCAACCAGCCGCCCAGCACCGGGCCGAGCAAGGAACCCACCGCGGTGGCCGACTGCAGCCGGGCCAGCACCAGGCCACGGCCGACGCCGGCATAGCAGGCCAAGGCATAGGCCTGGGCGGCGGCGATAAAGCCGGCCAGCGCGCCCTGCAGGGTACGAATGACCACCAGCAACCAAGGGTCCAGCGTGATCGCCGCCAAGCCCTGGCACAGCGCCAACGCCAGCAGCGCTCGCAGGATCATCGGCTTGTGCCCGGTGCTGTCGCCCAAACGCCCCCACAGCGGGGTCAGCAACATCGCCGCGAGCATCGGCCCGGCATACACCAGCGCCGACAGCAGTGCGGTGTACTGGGCCTGCGCCGGGCCGAGCAACGCCTGGATCTGCAACGGCCAGAACGGCCCGCTCATCTCCATGGCCGCCATAGAGACCAGCTGGATCAACACCAACAGCCGCAATGAGGAGCCCTTAGCCGCCATGGGTGGCGTGGCGCAGCGGATTGCTCAGGCGGCCAACCATGTCGACATGACTGTCGGCCAGGCGCATGCGAATAAAGGCCTTGGCCGGCCAGTCGTGCTCGAGCAAGGCTGCGCGTTCGGCCTGCCAGCGCTCAGGCTCCACCCGCCCGCGCAGCGCCGCGAAGCAGTCGCTGACGTGGCCGGCCAACAACGCCCACAAGGGCTGTTCACTGACGCCCCAGTGCCGGGCGCAGAGCAACACCAACTCGCCCAGATGGCACATAAAACTGGTGTGCAGCAGCTTGTCGCGCACCGCCTCGGCGTCGTCCAGCAGGGTCATGGCCGGGTCGTGCAGTTCAAGATCAAGGTCATGGGCCTGCAGGGTCAGGCGATGGATGCGGATATCGCCAAAGTCGCGCAGCAACAGGCGATTGGGCTGTCCCTGAGCATCCATGACCATAAAGCTGTTCTGCTGATGGGCTTCGAACGCCACGCCGTAGAGCAAATACATGCCCAGCAAGCCCTGCACGGCGATTGCCGCGTAATCGTCAAAAAACCCCAGCAACGCCTGCCCATCATCGCCGCCCCGCGCCAGCGTTACCCACTGACGCAGCAGGGGCTGGCCCTGGACGTCATGGGCGAACAGGCTGCCTACCGGAACGGCCAGCTCACCGGACTGCAACAGGCTCTGCGGATTGTCCCGATAGAGCACCGCCAAATGCCGGGAACGCTCGTCATCGGCAGGCTGCGGGCTGAAGTGCAGACCGAGCCGCTCAGGCAACACGCAGAGCACCCGCGCCAGCTCTGGCTCTTGCGCCAAAATCCCGAGCAACAACCGACTGACCCGCGGCCCCATGCGCGCCGAACGTGGCGAGACAGTGCGCTGCACGCTGGTCAAGCGCAGCGCCACCGGCAGTTTGACCATCGGCGCGAGCAGGCTGCCCGCTGGCAACACGGTGCGAAAGGACATGGTCGGATGGCCCTGGAAGGCGACTATGTCGGTCAGCAGCAGGCGCTGCTCGGCGATTTCGGCGGCAAACAAACGCGGCAGCGCCTCACTGATCTGCCAGGGATGTACCGGCAGCGGCAGATAGTCCTGCGCCGCCAAACCGCGCCGCTGCAACTCGGCCCGCAGTTGCTCGGCGGCCTGGGGGAAATGCCCTTGCCACCACGACCAGTAATCCTCCCCCGCCAGCGTTTCGACATGCCCGCACGACCGGTGCAGCGCACACAGGTGGATCGGGAAACGCGCCTCGAACTCCGGCGACAAATCCACCACCTGCGCGGTGCTCAGGCCCAGTTTGGTCTTGTAGTTCGGGTGCCAGGGATGCCCCAGCGTGCCCCACTGCTCCAACAACAAGCTCGGGTTACTCTGGGCGAAACCGGCCTTTAACCAGGCCAGCAGGTTAGGGCCGGACTGCTTGGCAGTCTGCTGCTGCAACTGCTGGGTCCAGCAGTGGTGATGAGCCAGACAGAGGCTATCGTTGGCAAAACTGTCATCCAGTTCGGCGGCCAGCCGGGTAAAGGCTGCGGCCACCGGCGGCGGCGCAAGCTGGTCGCGCAACAACTGCAGCAACTCGGAC
>JAURXE010000524.1 GCA_030654635.1 Pseudomonas sp. | reverse complement strand
TGCTCGGCCTCGTAATTGCCCGGCGTGGCCGAGACAAAAATGGTCTGCGGGCTGATCAGTTCAAACTCATCGAAACGCATCGGCCGGTTATCCAGCGCCGAGGGCATGCGAAAACCATATTCCACCAGGGTTTCTTTACGCGAACGGTCGCCCTTATACATGGCGCCCACTTGCGGCACGCTGACGTGGGACTCGTCGATCACCAGCAGCGAGTCGGCCGGCAGGTAATCGAACAGGGTCGGCGGCGCTTCGCCTTGGCCGCGCCCCGACAGGTAACGCGAGTAGTTTTCGATGCCATTGCAGTAGCCCAACTCGACAATCATCTCGATATCAAAGCGGGTGCGCTGTTCGAGGCGCTGGGCCTCGACCAACTTGTTGTTGGCGCGCAGGTATTCGAGACGCTCCTTGAGTTCGACCTTGATGTGCTCCACCGCCTCCAGCAGCTTCTCCCGCGGAGTGACGTAATGGCTCTTGGGATACAGGGTGTAACGCTGCAACTTGCGGATGACCGCGCCAGTGAGCGGATCGAAGGCGCAAAGGTTTTCCACCTCGTCATCAAACAATTCGATGCGGATGGCTTCCAGATCGGATTCCGCCGGAAACACATCGATCACATCGCCCCGCACGCGAAAGGTCGCCCGGGCGAAATCCATGTCATTACGGGTGTATTGCAAGTCGGCTAAGCGGCGCAGTAACTCGCGCTGGTCCATGCGGTCGCCACGATCGAGGTGCAAGACCATCTTCAGATAGGACTGCGGATCGCCCAAACCATAAATGCAGGACACCGTGGTGACAATGATCGCGTCGCTGCGCTCCAATAACGCCTTGGTGGCCGACAGGCGCATCTGCTCGATATGGTCATTGATCGAGGCGTCCTTCTCAATAAAGGTGTCGGAGGACGGCACATAGGCTTCAGGCTGGTAGTAGTCGTAATAGGAAACGAAATACTCCACGGCATTGTTCGGGAAAAAGCCCTTGAACTCGCCATACAACTGGGCCGCCAGGGTTTTATTCGGCGCCAGAATAATGGTGGGGCGCTGCACCTGAGCGATCACATTGGCGATGCTGAAGGTCTTGCCAGAGCCCGTCACCCC
>JAURXE010000519.1 GCA_030654635.1 Pseudomonas sp. | reverse complement strand
AGCATGGGCGAGATCGACACCAAGCTCCCGACTGAAGTGCTGGTCTCCGACCGTCGTGAATCCGAACTGGCCGAAGAGGGCTTTATTGCACTGACCATGCGCAAAGGCAGCGATAACGCGGCGTTCTTCTCCGCCAACTCGGCGCAGAAGCCGAAGTTCTTTGGCATCAGCGCCGAAGGCAAAACAGCAGAACTTAACTACAAGCTCGGCACTCAGCTGCCGTATCTGTTTATCGTCAATCGCCTGGCGCATTACCTGAAAGTGCTGCAGCGCGAGCAGATCGGCGCTTGGAAAGAGCGTACCGACCTTGAGCAAGAGCTGAACAAGTGGATTCGCCAATTCGTTGCCGACCAAGAAAACCCAAGCTCAGAAATCCGCAGCCGTCGTCCACTGCGCGCCGCCCAAGTGATTGTCAGCGATGTTGAAGGCGAGCCTGGCTGGTACCGCGTCAGCCTCAACGTGCGTCCGCACTTCAAGTACATGGGCGCCGATTTCACCCTGTCACTGGTTGGCAAGCTCGATAAGGAATAAGCACTGATGTCTGGATACGGCAGCCTGTTTGAACGCCTCAGTGGTGAAGCCGGCCAACGCGCCAGCTGGAGCCTTGAGGTCGCCGCGATGGCATCGGTGGCTGCCCATCTGGCAAAAATGCTCAGCACCCGGGCGGGCAGCGTGCAAACGCTGCCCGACTACGGGTTGCCCGATCTCAACGATATGCGCCTGTCGCTGCACGACTCGCTGCAACAAGCGCGTATCGCCATCGAACGCTTTATCGAAGCGTACGAGCCACGGTTAAGCCAGGTGCGGGTGCTGACCTTGCCTCGCGACCACGACCCACTGAGCCTGGCCTTCGCCATCGAAGGCCTGCTGGAAGTCCAAGGGTTTAAGCGCCAGGTTAATTTCTCCGCACGCCTGGATGGCAGCGGACAGGTCAAGGTCCATTAAGGAGCGCCACTATGTCTGGTAAACCCGCTGCCCGCGTCACCGACCCGACCGCCTGCCCGCTTCCCGGCCACGGCACTAATCCCATAGTGGCCGGCTCGCCGAACGTGCTGTTCGACAGCTTGCCTGCCGCGCGCATGGGTGACGCTTCCGCCTGCAGCGGCAAGCTGGCCAGCAACGTGATTCCGACCGTACTGATCAACGGCAAGCCGGCGGCCACCGTGGGTACCATCGGCGCCCACGGCAACGTGGTGATGAGCGGCTCCGGCACCGTACTGATCGGCGCCAGTGGCGGCGGCGCCTCCTTTAGCGCTGTTTCCGCTTTGGCGGTTGCGAGTGCAATTGCCGCACCTGCCAGCCAGGCGAGTAATGCCAAGCAGGAAACCGTCGAACTGGACTACCGGCTTTCACTCAAGTCAGGTGGCAACCACCTGCTGACTCCGCTGGAAATTCCGAACTACGACGAGCTCGCCAGCACGACGACGCAGAACAAGGAAAGCATCGATTTCCTCATCGACAACCGTAAGCAAGCGGCGGATAGCCTGAGCCTGGAAGTCTTCGACGGCGCTACCCTGCTTTACAGTGAACCCGACACCAGCGCACTGCTACCCAAGGGCGAACACCCTTGGCAGTGGGACGGCTACAGTATGGCCGGGGTGCTGGATACCCAAGTGCTGAAAAGCCCGAACCTCAGCATCCGTCTTACCGCTCACAAAGGCGCTCAGCAGCAGATCAGCGAGCTGCGTCTGGACAACTCAGCCGAAGAAACCGACTGGGTCGATGCCCGCATCGACCGCAACACCAAGACCATCAAAGTCACCGTGCGGCCGAGCTTTTCCGATGGCGGCATGTCGGGCAAGGACGCCAAGCTAACGGCGAAGAGCTTCACCCAACTCAAGGCCATGGCCAAGGCCGGTATCGAACGCTACTGGTCGCGTGACGGTAGCCGTGCTCAAGGTATAGGCGC
>JAURXE010000518.1 GCA_030654635.1 Pseudomonas sp. | reverse complement strand
GGGCTAAAGCCCACACTACCGATTGAACGCCACTCAGGGAATGTCACTGCGGCTCAGCGCTGGATGATTTGCCCACGCATTGGCGCCAGGCGCGCCAGCAGACGGTTCTGTGCCGGCACCGGCACGCCTTCGGCCTCCATGGCGGCAATCAGGTCTTCCACCAGGGCGTTGAAGTCGCTGCGGGTCAGGTGCAGGCCTTTGTGCACCTCCTCCATGCTGTCGTCACTGGGCTGGCAGGGGCCACCGGTCTCGACGCAGAACTGCTGCACCAGCTTGTCGCGCAGCAGGGTGATATCGACGTTGGCAAAATGGCCGACGATGCGCGGGTCCTTGGCGACATTCAGCAACATGCCTTCGACAATCCGCGTCAGCCCGGCCTGCTCGCCCAGGCTTTGATAGAGGCTCACACCGCGTTCGGGCGATTGGGCACAACCGCTGAGCAACAGGCCAATCAGCAGCCAGACACGCATGCTTAAAAACTCCCCTGCAAAGACAAATACGGGCCGTTCTGATTGCTCTGCCCGGCGATATCACCCAACTGCGCCCAGGCCAGCACCAGCGCCAGATGCTTGCTGGGGAAGTAGCCGACAAACACATCGGACCAATCATTTTCCTTGGCAAACGACAGGTTGTCCGGCTTCTGCCGGTACTCCACACCCAGCACCCAGCGCGGATTGAGCAGCAGCGCCAGGGAGCCTTCCGCCAAGACTTCACGTTGATCGTTGGCATCGCCACCAAAGCCCAGCAAACCCAGTTGATTAGCCCGGCTGTAACGCAGCCCGCCATTGACCAGCAGGTTGTAACCGAAGGCGCCGCCAAGCAATAGCCGGCTGGCCTGCACATACGCCTCGGTATCTTCGTCACGGCGGGCGCCGACCAGTTCGGGGATCAGAAAGTTCTGTTGTTTTTTGTGCTGCACGCCAAGCGACACCTGCGGCAACTGGTCGTACATAAGGTCGCCGAACAGCCGCAGCTTGAGACCAAAAATGTCCTGATGGAGGCTGCTGTCGGGCAGATTTAGGCTGCTAATGTCCAGGCGCTGCCGGGCGTAGGACAGCTCGACGCGATTATCCCAGGCCACTGCCGCGCCGCTGACATCCAGGCGGTAATCCTGACTATCAACCCGAGTGGCAAAGGCCGTGGCGCCCCACTCGCCGGCCTCGCCATAACCGGCCAGCACCGCCCAGGGCGTAATCCCGCCACCGGCGGCGCCCTCCAGGCTGCTGGCACCGCCGGTGGCCAATAAACGGCCGTTATCGGCCAGCGCCAGGGCCGGCAAGCCACAGAGCAAAACAGCCAGCAGTGCAGTTCGCATCAGCTCATGCCTCACGCAACAGAATCGGCTTGAGCGGTTGTTCAAGCCAGGCCACAAAGGCTTGGGCCGGTAGCGGCCGACTGATCAGATAACCCTGCGCGGTATCGCAACCCCAACGCTCCAGCAGGCGCAGGCTGCGCTCGTACTCGACACCCTCGGCCACCACCTTGAGGCCCAGGCTGTGGCTCATCTGGATGGTGGAGCGAACGATCACCGCGTCTTCGCTGGTTTCATCCAGGTCACGGATAAACGACTGATCGATCTTCAACTCCTGCACCGGCATGCGCTTGAGCTGCGACAAGGACGAATAGCCGGTGCCGAAATCGTCCACCGACAGGCTGATGCCCAGCGTGCGCAGCTGCTGCAAGATCAGCAACGCCTGCTCGGGGTTTTGCATCACCGCGCTTTCGGTGATTTCAAAAATCAGCTGGCTGGCCGGCACCTGATACTGGGCCAGCAGATGGCCGACTTTATCGGCCAGTTGCAGGTCATGCAGGTCGTCCGCCGAGACGTTCACCGACAGCTGCAGATAGAGGCCATCCGTGGCCCATTCCTGCAGCTGGCGTAACGCCTCGCCCATCACCCAGGCCGTGAGCAGCTGGATGCTGCCGGTGCGCTCGGCCAAGGGAATGAACTCGGCCGGCGAGACCATGCCGTAGGTAGGATGCTGCCAGCGCAACAAGGCCTCGGCCTGCTCAACCCGGCCGCTGGCCAGGCTCAACTTGGGCTGGTAATGCAGTTGCAGCTCGGCATTCGCCGGCGCGCGACGCAGGTCGCGGATCAGGTTGATCTGCCGCTGGTGGGCATCGTCACGGCCTTGCTGATAGACCTGCAAACGCCCTGGCTGCTGGGCGGCATCGTGCATGGCGATGCCGGCACGGCGCACCAGTTCTTCGGCGGTTTCGGCGTCCAGCGGGTAGGCGGCAATGCCAATTCGGCAGTCCAGTTTCATGTCGACATTGACGACCCGCAGGGGCTGCGCCAGCCGTTGCTGCAAACGGTCGGCAATCGCCACCGCGCTGTCGCTGTCGGCATGTTCCAGCAGCAGCAAAAACTCGTCGGCCAGCAGCCGCGCCAGGCTGTCGCCGGGGCGCAAACTGGCCTGCAGGCGCTGGCTCATTTGCTGCAAAACCTGGTCGCTGGTCGCTGAACCGTAACTCTCGTTGACGTTGCGAAAATTACCTATGCCCAAATACAGCAAGGCCACCGGCCGGCCGGCGGCGATGGCGCTGCCCAGGCGCTCCAGCAACAGGGTGCGATTGGGCAGCCCGGTGAGGACATCATGCAGGGCATTGTGGGCCAACTGACGCTCGCGCTCGGCGATCCCGGCCTGCATTAACGTAATCGCCTGGGCCAATACTCCCAGCTCATCACGCCGCTCTAACGCGGGTGGCGTCAGGTAATCACCCTGCCCCACACGCTCGGCCACCCGCGCCAGCTCACGCACCGGCTGCGACACGCTGCGCGCCAGCAACAAGGCGCCGACCAAAGAGGCACATAGGGCCGCGAGGGCGATCAGCAAAATATTCCGATCTAGGCTCGCAAAGGCGCCCATCGCCCGGTCCAGCGAACTGTGCAAAAACGCCTGCACCCGGTAGTCCGCCGCCTGCGCCAGGGACAGTTGCTCGGTGAGATAATGCTGGCCGGCAAAGTCCAGATCGGCCAGGTGCGCAGGCGTGGCCGAGCTGTTTAGCGCCAGCATGCCGGCGCCCTGCTCGGCGCTCAGGGTGCTGACCAGCGGCCCCTGACGGCCCTGATCGAAGGCCACAAAGGACACCTCCAGGTTGGTCAGCTCGCGCAGCTCAGCGGCGAATGCCTGGTCCATGCGAAAGCCCATCACCACCCGGGCAATCGGCAACGGCGCCAGCACGGGCGCCTCCACCAACAGGTGGGCCTCACCGTTCAAGGCCACAATCAACTTCGACTGCCCCAACTGCCGCGCTTGCAGCAACTGCTGGCTGTAACGGAACGGGCTGCCGGCGGCGAAGCTGTCGACACTCGAGGCCAAAACCTGACCATCCAGGCCCAATAACAGCACTTCGCTGGCACTGATGCGTGCGCCGTGATTGGCCAACACCGAGCGAATGGTGGCAGCGTCATTACTGGCCACCGCATCCTTGAAACCAAAATCTGCCGACAATACCTGCAAGGCATCGCGCAGCTGCCGCCCACGGTTATCCAGCAGCCGCTCAAAAACCCGCACACCGACCCCTAACTGGGCCACGGCCTGCTGTTTAACCGCCGCCGCCGTGGCCACCTGCACGGCAAAGTACAGCGCCCCGACCACCACCAACAGCAGCAGGATCAGAACCGTGGCAATGCGGGTTTGAAAACTATGGCTGATCTTCATTGGCGGCCTTTTTGAACGACTCAGCGAAGCCTGTCGGGGCGGCCGGTGTCACATGTTCCGGGCTGGCCACCGGGTTCACCGACAGCGGCAACTTGAACTGCAGACCAGCGGCCGGCACCTGGATATCGGCACTGCTTTGCGCCAATCCATCGGCCAGCTGCGGGTGCCACACCGTCACGCGGTAATGACCGGGCGGCAACTGCTTGAAATTGAGCTGGCCGGTGGCATCACTGACCGCAAACCAGGGGTCGTCGGTGACGTAGATATAACCCAGCATCCAGTCGTGAATATTGCAGCCCAGCACCACCAGCCCCGGCTTGTCGAACAGCACCGGTTCGGACGGCGTGCCCTTGTACAGGCGCAGCTCGAAACGTTTGGCCGATGAGAAGGAATACACCTGATGACGAATGTCGTCGCGGTTCGGGAAGCTCACCCGGGTGCCGCTGCGCACCGCCAGGACTCTGGGCAGAAATTGTTTCTGCACCTGATCCATTACCACCGGCGCCGGATTCACGGCCGCCCCCGACGGTCCCTGCAAAGTAACCACCGCATCGGCCAGCGGTTGCCCGTGCAGGTCCTGCATTTGGATTTTAACCTCGCCCGCCCAGGCGCTACTGCAGCACAGCAGCCCACAAGCCAAAGCGATATTGCGCAGCTGCAACCACCTCTCAGACATAGCTATTACCTGGCGGATGAAAATGACCGACGGCGGATTTGCCGCGAATTGTCTCCACGGGAAGATTAGCCGTCCCAGCCTGGAAGTTCACGCACGATCCCAGCTCACCATAAGGTCTTTTGCCCTGATCCAGGGCTGCGCCAGCGCAATAAAAGGTCTTATTGCCGGCCACAAACAAAACGGGGCCGCCTTGCCAGTAGCAAGACGACCCCGTGGTCAGCGCCCTAAGTGTTAGCTTTGCGCTTGCTGATACTCAAGTTCAGCCGCAGCGTAACGCTTGTGCATGGCGGCGGATGGGCCGGCGCCGATACGGCTGAAGATCAGAATGCCGAGGCTGGCGAGAATAAATCCTGGGATGATTTCGTACAGGCCGGTCCAGCCGAAGAAGTTCTTCCACAGGATTACCGTCACGGCGCCGAGCAACATGCCGGCCAGGGCGCCGTTGCGGGTCATGCCCTTCCACAGTACCGAGAAGATCACCACCGGACCGAAGGCTGCGCCGAAGCCGGCCCAGGCGTAGGACACCAGACCCAGCACGCGGTTTTCCGGGTTAGCGGCCAAGCCGATCGCCACCAGAGCCACCAGCAACACCATGCCGCGGCCGACCCAGACCAACTCCATCTGGCTGGCGTTTTTACGCACAAATACCTTGTAGAAGTCTTCGGTCAAGGCGCTGGAGCACACCAGCAACTGACAGCTCAGGGTGCTCATCACTGCCGCCAGAATGGCCGACAAGAGGATGCCCGCGATCCACGGATTGAAGAGAATCTTGGCCAGTTCGATAAACACCCGCTCCGGGTTTTCTGCCACTGCGCCACCGACTTCCGGGTGCGCGGCAAAGTAGGCGATGCCGAAGAAGCCGACAGCCACCGCGCCACCCAGGCAGAGGATCATCCAGATCATGGCGATACGGCGGGCTTTGGGAATCGACTTGACCGAATCGGCCGCCATAAAGCGCGCCAGAATGTGTGGCTGGCCGAAGTAACCTAGACCCCAGGCCATCAGCGAGATCACCCCAACGAAGCTGGCGCCTTTGAGCATGTCGAAGTTGCTGGGATCTGCCGCCTCGATGGCCAGAAAGGTGGTGTCGACGCCGCCAGTGGCCAGCATCACCACGATGGGCGTGAGGATTAGGGCGAAGATCATCAGGCTGGCCTGCACGGTATCAGTCCAGCTGACGGCCAAAAAACCACCGATAAAGGTGTAGGCGATAGTCGCCGCCGCACCAGCCCACAAGGCGGTGCTGTAGGACAGACCGAAGGTGCTTTCAAACAACCGTGCACCCGCCACCACGCCCGAAGCGCAGTAGATGGTGAAGAACACCAGAATCACCAGCGCCGAGAAGATCCGCAGCACCCGGCTATCGTCCTCGAAGCGATTGCTGAAGTAGTCCGGCAGGGTCAGGGCGTTGCCGTTGTGCTCGGTCTGCACCCGCAGGCGACCGGCGACAAACAGCCAGTTAAGGTAGGCACCAACGATCAGGCCGATGGCGATCCAGCCTTCCGACAGGCCGGACAGGTACACCGCGCCTGGCAGGCCCATCAGCAGCCAGCCGCTCATGTCCGAGGCGCCAGCCGACAGCGCGGTCACGAAGCTGCCGAGACTGCGGCCACCGAGAATGTAGTCAGCCAGGTTTTTAGTGCGCATATAGGCAATTAAGCCGATCAACACCATGGTGCTGATATACACCACGAAGGTGATCAGCATGGGAGTACTAGCGGTCATGGGGCGATACCCTCTCGATTGTTTTTATGGTGCCGCGGCGGGTTATCCGCGGCATTTAATGCACCCGCTTGTGGCGGGCGTTTAGTCAAACGGTGCAACATTTTACAAACCGTAGGGCGGGTGCAACCCACCCTACGCAATCAGGCATCGCCCAACGACAGCAGCGAGGCGTTGCCGCCCACCGCCGTGGTGTTGACCGAGGTGGTGCGTTCGTTGGCAAAGCGCAGCAGGTAGCTCGGGCCACCGGCTTTCGGCCCGGTGCCAGACAGGCCGCAACCGCCGAAGGGTTGCACGCCGACCACCGCGCCGATCTGGTTGCGGTTGACGTACAGGTTGCCGACCCGCGCCAGTTGCTCGATACGCTGGGCAGTTTGCTCGTTGCGGCTGTGTACGCCTAACGTCAAGCCGTAGCCGGTGCCGTTGATGGCGCCGACTACCGCGTCCAGCTCGCTGGCGGCAAAGCGCACCAGGTGCAAAATCGGCCCGAAGTGTTCCTTCTCCAGCTCGCCGATGGCGCCGATTTCAAAGGCCACCGGGGCGACGAAGTAACCATCCAGTCCGGTCGACAGTGGGGTTTCGGCAATCAGCTTGCCCGCGCCCTTGAGCGTGGCGATATGCGCTTGCAGGCCGGCTTTGGCCTCGGCGTCGATCACCGGGCCGATGTCGTTTTCGCGCAGGTTGGACGGGCCGACTTTCAGCTCAGCCATGGCGCCCTTGAGCAGTTCGATGACTCGTTCGGCGATATCGCTCTGCACATACAAAACCCGCAGGGCCGAACAACGCTGACCGGCGCTGGTGAAGGCCGATTGCACGGCGTCCTTGACCACCTGCTCAGGCAGCGCGGTGGAGTCGACGATCATGGCGTTCTGGCCACCGGTTTCGGCGATCAGTACCGCAATCGGGCCGGGCTTGTCGGCCAGCTGGCGATTGATGATCCGCGCGGTGTCGGTCGAGCCGGTGAAGCACACCCCGGCCAAACGGGCATCGCGGCAGAACACGCCACCCAGGGTGGCGCCGTCGCCAGGCAGGAAGGCGATCACATCGGTCGGCAAGCCGGCTTCGAACATCAGCTCCAGGGTACGGGCGGCGATCAGGCTGGTTTGCTCCGCCGGTTTGGCCAGCACGCAGTTACCAGCCAACAGCGCGGCGCTGATCTGGCCGAGATAAATCGCCAGCGGGAAGTTCCACGGGCTGACGCAGGCAAAGATGCCACGACCTTCATGGAACAACTCATTGCGCTCGCCGGTCGGCCCTTGCAGTTCTTCACGACCCAGACGCAAACGCGCCTGCTGGGCGTAGTAACGGCAGAAATCCACCGCTTCGCGCACCTCATCGATGCCGTCTTGCAGGGTCTTGCCGGCTTCCAGGGTGCACAGCGCCATCAACTCGGCGCGGTTGCTTTCCAGCAAATCGGCCAGACGCTCGAAGATCGCCGCACGCATCTCCACTGGCGTGGCATTCCAGCGCGGCCAAGCCGCTGCCAAGGCATCCAGGGCCTGACTGGCGTGGGCGGCGCTGGCGAACTGAGCGGTGCCCAGCACCTTGTCTAGCTGATACGGGCAGCGCACTTCTTGGTTGTAGCCGCTGAGTTTCTGGCCGTTGATAACCGGCGCGGCGTGCCACTGGCGGCTGAGGTGCGGCTGATAGGCCAGTTCAAGTGCATGCCACGACTGCTGGATATTCATGTTCAGACCTTGAGAATTTTGCCGTGCCGGGCCAAACAGCGCCGGCGGCAGGGGGATTTTGTCATTGGCGAGGCTGGCGAACTTGCGCAGTTGCGTCACTGGGTGATCAATCAGGGACTCAACCGCCACACCTGGGTCGACCAATTGATGCACGAAGGAGGAATTGGCGCCGTTTTCCAGCAAGCGACGCACCAGATAGGGCAGCAAATCTTTGTGGGCGCCGACCGGGGCATAGATGCGCACATTCTTGCGGTGCTTTTCCAAGACCGTGTCGTAGAGCGCATCGCCCATGCC
>JAURXE010000039.1 GCA_030654635.1 Pseudomonas sp. | reverse complement strand
AGCAAGAGTTTCGCGGCATGTACGTCATGTTGGTGGATGACTCGATCGTGCGCGGCACCACCTGCAAGCAGATCATCCAGATGGCGCGTGAAGCCGGGGCGAAGAATGTCTACTTCTGCTCGGCGGCGCCGGCGGTGCGCTACCCGAACGTGTATGGCATCGACATGCCGAGTGCTCACGAATTGATCGCGCATAACCGCAGCACCGAAGAGGTGGCCGAGTTGATTGGCGCCGATTGGCTGATCTATCAGGACCTGGCCGATTTGGTCGAGGCGGTCAGTGAAAGCAACCCGGCGCTGCAAGGCTTCGATAATTCGGTATTCAATGGCGAATACGTGACGGGCGACATCGATTCGGCCTATTTGCACAAGATCGAGCAGGCACGTAATGACCTGTCCAAGGTCAAGTCCAGCGCCGTCAGCGCTATCATCGATCTGTATAACAATTAACCAACTCGGTAACGGAGAGCGCGGCATGACGCAGGATTGGGATGCTGGCAGATTGGACAGCGATCTTGAGGGCGTAGCCTTCGATACCTTGGCGGTGCGCGCCGGTCAGCATCGCTCGCCTGAAGGCGAGCATGGCGAGGCGCTGTTCTTTACCTCGAGTTATGTCTACCGCTCTGCCGCCGAAGCGGCCGCGCGCTTTGCTGGCGAAGTGCCGGGTAACGTTTATTCGCGTTATACCAACCCCACGGTGCGCACCTTTGAAGAGCGCATCGCGGCGCTCGAAGGTGCCGAGCAGGCGGTGGCAACCGCTTCTGGCATGGCGGCGATTCTGGCCTGTGTGATGAGCCTGTGCAGCGCCGGCGATCATATTCTGGTGTCGCGCAGCGTGTTCGGCGCCACCGTGACCCTGTTTGAGAAATACTTTAAGCGCTTCGGCATTCAGGTCGACTATGTGCCGCTGACCGATCTCGATGCTTGGCAGCGGGCGTTCAAGACCAATACCAAGCTGCTGTTTGTCGAGTCGCCGTCCAATCCTTTGGCTGAACTGGTTGATATTGCCGCGCTGGCAGAAATTGCCCACGCGCGTTCGGCGCAGTTGATCGTGGATAACTGCTTCTGCACGCCGGTGCTGCAAAAGCCCTTGGCGCTGGGCGCGGATATCGTTATCCATTCGGCCACCAAGTTCATCGATGGTCAGGGCCGTTGCCTGGGCGGTGTGGTGGCGGGCCGTGCGGCGCAGATGACTGAGGTGGTGGGCTTCTTGCGCACCGCAGGTCCCACCATGAGCCCGTTTAATGCCTGGGTGTTTCTCAAGGGCTTGGAAACGCTGCGTCTGCGCATGTTGGCCCATTGCGCCAGTGCCCAAGCGCTGGCCGAGTGGCTTGAGCAGCAGCCTCAGGTAGCGAAAGTCTACTACGCCGGTTTGCCCAGCCATCCGCAGCATGAGTTGGCTAAGCGGCAGCAGAGCGGTTTCGGTGCGGTGGTGAGCTTTGAGGTGGTTGGTGGCAAAGAGGCCGCCTGGCGTTTTATCGACGCCACCCGGCTGATTTCGATCACGGCAAATCTTGGCGACACCAAAACTACCATCACTCACCCGGCGACTACTACCCATGGTCGCTTGCCGCCTGAGGGTCGCGCGGCGGCAGGGATTCGTGACAGCCTGATTCGTTTGGCGATCGGCCTGGAAGATATTGTCGATCTACAAGCCGATTTGGCCCGTGGTTTAGCTGCGCTATAAAGCTATGTGCGTCTGTAGTTGTAACTGTTCGGCCCAGGACGTGGAGTCTTGGGATTCTGCTGGCAAGGCATCAGTTGATGCTTTGCCAGACGCTTTGAAATTTGTCTGTTTTTAGAAAAACTTCAAGCAGGCTATTGACTTAGCATCGCTCCATGGGTAAATTGCACACCTCGCGAGACACTGGGTGATTAGCTCAGCTGGGAGAGCAGCTGCCTTACAAGCAGCGGGTCGGCGGTTCGATCCCGTCATCACCCACCAGTTCTCACGAGTACGAACGAAAGTTCGGCCGCTGCGCAGCGGTAGTTCAGTTGGTTAGAATACCGGCCTGTCACGCCGGGGGTCGCGGGTTCAAGTCCCGTCCGCTGCGCCATATTCGAAAGCCCTCAAGCAGAAATGCTTGGGGGTTTTTCTTTTGTCTCGGTTTTTTGTCATCTTTTGTTCATTTTGAATATTTAGGCTGTGAAGGTGGGTCTTGGTAAGACTCACTTTCGCAATCAAGGACTATTTCAATGAACGACTATCAAGAAGAGTTGCTCGACTACCACGCCTCTGACTGGGAGCCGGCTGAGCCCATAGATGATGCCACTGAGCTCTAAGTAGGTTTAATGGGCGAGCCGTTGGCTACGGCGAAATTCGCCGGGAGTCTGGCTGCTCCAGCGCTTAAAGGCGCGCTGAAAGGCCTCTGCCGATGCAAAGCCAAGTAGAAAGGCGATTTCACCGAAAGCCACGTCAGTGTCGCGGATATAGCTAATGGCAAGGTCGTGGCGGGTGTTGTTGAGCACCGCGCGAAACTGCGTACCTTCTTCGGCCAATTTGCGCCGCAGCGTCCAGCTTGGCAGCTGCAGGCGGGCGGCAATCTCGGCCAGCTCCGGCTCGCGGCCGTGCAGCAGTGGCCCAAGCAGTTGGCTGATGCGTTCAGTCAGGCTGCGGGTGCGGGTTAACTGTTCTAGTTCACGCTCGCAAATCTCCAGTAAATGCCGCCAGGTACTTGGGCAGTGCTGTGGGTTGCGCAGGGCCAGGCTGGCTTGGCTTAACTGCAGCTGATTGCGCTCGGCGGCAAACTCTACTGGGCCACTAAAGGCTTGCAGATAATGTTCGGCATAGCTGGGGGCGGCGAACTCGATGCAGGTCTTTTCAGCGCTCAGGCGTTGGCCGGCCAAAGCGCTCAGTTGCTGCACCCAGCCGGCCAATACCGAGTCGACCACGAAGCGGTTGTAGGCGTTATACGGGCTGATGGAGTAGAAGCGCAGCCAGGCGCCCTGGGTATCTTCGTGAAAGCTCGACTGGCCCCGATAGTTGTAGGCATACAGCGGCTCAAAACGAATCAGGGTGCGCGCCGCTTCCCGCACAGTGGGTGCTTGCGCTGCGGTAATGCCCGCTAAACCTGCTTGGTTGAAGCGACTGAGTTGACCCATTTTTAGGCCCAGATGGGCGGCCTCAGTCAGTTGCATGGCTGCATGGCCTAGGCGCATATAGCGCGGGATCGACAGGCGCGCGCGCGGCTCGGCCAGCCGTGCCGGCTCCAGACCAAATTGTTCGAGCAAGGCTTGTGGGTCTTGCCCGAGGGCTTGCACGCTTTCGGCTAAGCACTGCACGAAACCCACTGATAAGTCACCGAGGCGAACGCGGGGTGCTTTCATGGGCGTAGATAGCTGTGGCTGTGTCTCATGCTGTCCATCTCCGGGCGGTGATTTGCGCTCAGATTAGGGGCGAGGGTGGCGTTTGCCAAGGCTGGCTGCGCATTTAGATCAATAGGTTGTAACTTACAGTCATTGATCGCCGCCCTACGGGTCTTTATTGTCAGCACATAACTGATCGCTGCCGTAGATAAGGCTAGCGACATCCCGTGAACACAAAGCCTGCCCTGGAGTTTTTATGCCTGCCGCTCATTTTCCGCATTTGCTGGCCCCGCTTGATCTGGGTTTTACCACGCTGCGTAACCGTACCCTGATGGGTTCGATGCACACCGGCCTAGAAGAAAAACCCGGTGGTTTTGAGCGCATGGCCGCCTACTTTGCTGAGCGGGCCCTGGGTGGCGTCGGCTTGATGGTGACCGGCGGTATCGGCCCGAACGCTGAAGGCGGGGTGTATGCCGGTGCGGCCAAGCTGACCACGCTGGAGGAGGCTGAGAAGCACAAGGTTGTTACTCGGGCCGTGCACGAAGCGGGCGGCAAGATCTGCATGCAGATTCTGCACGCGGGCCGTTATGCCTACAGCCCGCAATCGGTCGCCCCGAGCGCCATTCAAGCGCCAATCAATCCGTTCAAGCCGCGCGAACTGGATGAAGAAGGCATCGAGCAGCAGATCCAGGACTTCGTTAACTGCTCGGCGCTGGCGCAAGTGGCCGGCTATGACGGCGTCGAAATCATGGGTTCGGAAGGTTATTTCATTAACCAGTTCCTGGCCCTGCACACCAACCAGCGCACCGATCGCTGGGGCGGCAGCTACGCAAACCGTATGCGTCTGCCGGTCGAAATTATCCGTCGGGTGCGTGAAGCGGTCGGGCCGAACTTCATCATCATTTATCGGCTGTCAATGCTCGATTTGGTCGAGGGTGGCAGCAGCTGGGACGAAATAGTTCTGCTGGCCAAGGCCGTCGAGCAGGCCGGCGCGACCCTTATCAACACCGGAATCGGCTGGCACGAGGCGCGCATTCCAACCATCGCCACCAAGGTGCCGCGTGCGGCCTTTACCAAGGTTACCGCCAAGTTGCGTGGTGAGGTCAGCATCCCGTTGATCACCACCAACCGTATCAATACGCCGGAAATCGCCGAGCAAGTGTTGGCCGAAGGCGACGCGGACATGGTCTCCATGGCGCGGCCATTCCTGGCCGACCCGGATTTCGTCAACAAGGCTGCGGCCGGTCGTAGCGATGAGATCAATACCTGCATCGGCTGCAATCAGGCCTGCCTGGATCACA
>JAURXE010000508.1 GCA_030654635.1 Pseudomonas sp. | reverse complement strand
CTGCCGGTGATGCAGCTCAACCCAGCGGTCACCGACCTGCTGGCATTCAAGTTCGAAGACTTCGAGCTGGTCGGTTATCAGGCCCATCCGCATATCAAGGCGCCAGTGGCGGTGTGATTTAACGGCTGCACGCGGCCTTTGTGGGAGGGGCTTTAGCCGCGATTGGCTAGGGCCGGTTTATGCCGCGAACCCGCTCGGTGGGTTACGCGGCGCACTGGCCGCGAGGTGAGATTTTGCGCCCGCGTGCCACCGCTAACCCGCGGTGGCAAACGCTTCGCGGTTTACCACCCTACGCCGTGGTGAGCGCGCCAGCCAGTGCCTCGATTTGCGCTTGCCGCTCGGCTTGGGCCAGCGTCGCATGCGGGTTGAGTGACGACCATTCGGGATGCGCGCGGGCTTTGCGCAGGGCCGCAAGCAATGCTGCATTCTGTTCGGGCGAGGCTGCGCCGCCCTTCAAGGCAATGGCCTGCTGGGCGGCGTGGCCGCGCTGGCCGAGGGCGCGGAGCAGCTGCTGTTGGCGCACAGCCAGCAATTGCAGCACGCCGTCATCGACAGTTAATTCACGTTGGCCTTTGAGTTTGCCCAGCAAGCGCGCGCCGTAGCTGCGGGCGGTTTGCAGGCCGCCGCCGGCGATGGCGCCGAGCAGGGTGGCGGCGCCTAGGCTGAGGCCGCCGACCAGCAAATCCACCCCGGCACCGGCCGCTGCACCAGCTGCCACGCCGCTGCCGACTTTAATGCCGAGTTGCTTGAGGGTTTCCGGGTTGAATAGATCGTCGCCCCAGCGGCCATCCAGCAGCGGTAGTTCGGCGCTCGCGGCATCTTCCCGGCGAAAGGCATACAGACGCAGCAGCGCCTCGACACAGGTCTGCTCGCGGCGGCGCACGGCATCGTGCAGCGCCTGAATAGCCGCCTGTTCCTGGCTGGGCTGGCTGCTAACGCGGCGGCGACAGGCGGCGCAGTCGAGCAACAGTTCGCCGATCAATTGCCGGCCGCTGTGCTGGCGCGCTAGGGCCTGGGCGTGCAGGTCGGCAATCAAACGCTGCAACTGCGGCCGGTAGTTTTCCAGCAACAAGGCCAGGCTGTCATACAGCAGGCGTTCGCCGTCCTGGGGTGGCGCTACAGTGTCGAAGCGTACTAAGGCATGCAGGCCCAGGCGCGCCAGGGCGCTGCGCCAGCTTTCAACCTGGGCGCTGCCGGCGGCGGCAAAATTCAGCACCGGCAACAGCGGTTTGCAGCAGCTGGCCAGCACCGCCAGTTCGTCGCGGTATTTGGCCAGTACTGGCTCGCGGGCGTCAATCAGGTACAGCCCGGCATCGCTGGCGAGCAACTGGCGCAGCACCTTGGCTTCCTGCTCGAAACGCTGACGGGCCTCGCTGCTGGCCAGAAAACGTCTGAGCTTCGCCGGGCCATCGAGGCGTTCGCCGGGGCGCTCGAGCTGTTCCAGGTAATCCAATAAGGCGATGGCGTCTTCCAGCCCCGGCGTGTCGTACAGCTCCAGCAGCGCCTGGCCGTCCACCGACAGGCGCGCGCCTTCGACGTGGCGAGTGGTGCTGGGCCTATGGGAAACCTCGCCAAACCCCACATCGCGGGTCAGGGTGCGCAGCAGCGAGGTTTTGCCGACATTGGTGTGGCCGACCACAGCGAGTGTCAGCGGGCTAGTCATGGCCAGTCTCCAGCCAGTTGAAGGGAGCGCTGTCGGCATGGGCTAGCTGCAGTTGCGCCAGGGCCTGATGCCAGTCGCTCAGTCGCTCACTGTCCAGCGCCTCGCCGGGTGCCGGTGGCAGCAACCAGATGCGTGTGGCGGC
>JAURXE010000504.1 GCA_030654635.1 Pseudomonas sp. | reverse complement strand
TACCACCGCCCACTGGATGCGCACTGGCACGCCGCCGCCGAAACGCTGGCCGCCGAGCTGGGCGTCAGCCTGATCGGCCGCTCGCGCGGCCCGCGCTTGGTAATAGGCCGCGATCATGTGATCGAACGTTTAACGGTTGCCGGCCGCGAGTTCAGCTATCGCCAACCGGAAGGCGCCTTCACCCAGCCCAACGGCACGGTCAATCAGAAGATGCTCGGCTGGGCCTATGAGGCTATCGGCCAGCGCGACGACGACCTGCTGGAGCTGTATTGCGGCAACGGCAACTTCACCCTGCCGCTGGCCACCCGAGTACGCAAGGTACTGGCCACCGAGATCAGCAAATCCTCGGTCAACGCGGCGCTGGCCAACCTGGCCGACAACGGCGTCGACAACGTCACTCTGGTTCGGCTGTCGGCCGAAGAGCTGACCCAGGCGCTGAATGAGGTGCGGCCATTCCGCCGCCTGCAGGGCATCGACCTGCCGAGCTACGACTTCGGCACTGTGTTCGTTGACCCGCCGCGCGCCGGCATGGACCCGGACACCTGCGAGCTGACCCGGCGCTTCGAGCGGATTCTGTATATCTCCTGCAACCCGGAGACCCTGGCGGCCAACATCGCCCAGCTGCACGACACCCATCGCATCAGCCGCTGCGCGCTGTTCGACCAGTTCCCGTTTACCCACCATATGGAAAGCGGCGTGCTGCTGGAGCGCCGTTAAGCGCGAAATAGCAGCCCCAACCAAGGGTTGGCGACAACCCTGGCGGCGAGGCTTAGGCTCAGAACACAATAAAAATCGGAGCCGCCATGACTTACTCTCGCCTCATATTGCCCGTACTTTTAGCCCTGCTTAGCGCCTGTTCCAGCGCCCCGGCCCCCAAAGATATCGAAGTGACCGATGCGGCTCGCGAGGGCCACTTCAGCAGTTTCGTGATCAAGCCGATCAACAGTCCGGGCCACCGCGCCGATCTCGAGGAGCGTTTTAATATCGCCCTGCGCGCGGCGCTGACCGCCAAGGGTTACACCGAGCAGGCGCAAAATGCCGACCTGCGGGTCATCTACCTGCTGGGCGTGGACAACAACACGGCGGTCGAGATCAAGCCGGTGACCGTGGGTGGCGGC
>JAURXE010000502.1 GCA_030654635.1 Pseudomonas sp. | reverse complement strand
CAATCGCCAGCTGACGCAGTTTGACCCGACCATCGGCGCTGAACTCGACACTGGCCATCGGCGATTCCGAGCCGGTGCCGAAGTCCTTTTGCACTATGGCAAAGCCGACGCCGTAGAGGTTGTCTGGGTCTTCGCGGTCGATGCGCGCTTTGCGTGCCACGCGGTCCTTCCACAGCTCATGGGCAGCGGCCTTGTCGAGCAATTCATCGAGGCGCAAGGCGCCAGCGGGAATCGCGCCCTGGGTGTTCTTCATGCCGGTTTGCAGCATGTTTTTGCGGCGCAGTTCGATGGCATCCACGCCCAGCCGCTCGGCCACCTCATCGACCATCATCTCGGTGGCGGCCATGCTTTGCAGAGTGCCGTAGCCGCGCATCGAGCCGGCTTCGACCCCGCAGGAGTGGTAAGCGGTGGCGGCCATATCACTTTGCGGCAGGTAGTAAATCGACTGCGCCGCCGTGGCGCCAACCGCCGCCACCGAGGAGCTGTAGTTGGCCCGGCCACCACCGTCCAGATCCATGTTGGTGCGAAATATCTGAAAACGCTGATCGGTCTTATTCACCGCCAACTGATAGTGCATGTCGAAGGCATGCCGCTTGATGCCGCTCTGAAACTGCTCATAGCGGTCATTGGCCAGGCGGATCGGCGTGCCGTCGCCATACATAGCCGCCAGCGCCGCATAAAACACGAAAATATTGTTGTCTTTCGAGCCGTAACCGACGGTGTAGCCCGGATGCATGCTGAGTTTGTCCACGGCAAAGCGCGATGGCGCCAGCATATGCGCAGTCTGCTCGGCCACTTCAAACGGGCACTGAGTGGCGACCACAAAATGCAGGGTCTTGCTGGCCGGGTCATACCAGCCGTTGCCGTTGTCGGCTTCCAGCGCGGCGGGCTCGACCGATTGGGTCTTGTAGTGCTCGTCGAACACCAGCCAGTCGGCCGGCGGACTTTCCAACTGCTGCTGCATTTGCCCGGCGTAATACAAACCTTGCTCGGTGAGATCGCCATTGATCTTGGCCTGCTGACTCCAGACCGGTTTGCGCTCACGGATCATGGGAAACAGCATGCTGTCTTTCAGGCTGGAGAAGGTGTCCGGGGCAAAGGCATCGGCGCCGCCGACCCGCACGAAGCGGAAACTGCCATAGGGATCGGCCTGGTAGCGCGGCGCCTTGGCGCCATAACGCAGGGCTTGCTGACTGTATTTGAGCAGGCCTTTGGCGGTGCGAAAGCGCTCGTAATCCTTCCAGATCAGCAATGCCACCGGATGGCCGAGAAACATCGGCACCTGGCCTTCGGGTAAGAAGGGATCGAGATCATGCCCACGGGGAAAGCTGATGCCGTCTTTTTTCAGATCGGCGGCGGTCACGATGCGATCCGGTTGCAACTCGGCACTCAGCATCGACAGGTCCAGGCCCTCATACAGCCGGTCGATGTCAGTGGCCTTGAGCAACATGGCGTGGCCTTGCTGTTGCGGCCAACCGGGCATGTCCTTGGCGCGAATATCGCGAGCGAACACCTTGGCCCCGCAGGCTTTCGAGACCCCGTCGATACGCCCGCGCGCCTTACCATCTTGGCTGTACCAGGGCTGCGGCGCGGCGGTTACCTGGGCTTCGAACAAGGCCGCAAAGGCCTTACTGCCCAGCGGCGCCAAGCTGATGCTAATACCGGCGATGACGCTGCCTTGCAAAAACGCGCGGCGGGATAATTCACGCTTGGACATGCCTGCTCCTCAGGGCCGCGTTGCCCTGTCGCTGAACAAAAGCCTGCGTGACCCGAGGGTCGCGACAAACCAGAGAGTGGAATAGTGGGTAAGCATAGCCAAACTAAAAGCTGACCGATAAGACAGGATAATACCTGTCCCGGCTTCCCAGACCAAGTTCTATAGCTGGATCGTCGCGCAGCCCACCAGCTTAGAACTTAAACTGCCGAACGATCTGCAGCAGCCGCTCGGCATCTTCACCACTGGCGCGGCCACGACTGAGGGTGCTTTCCGCCAGTGCCACGGTGGTGTGAGCCACCACCGAGACGGTGCTGATACGGCGGTTTATTTCATCGGTTACCACCGCCTGCTCATTGGCTGCCTCAGCAATATGCAGGCTCATGCCCGACACCGACGAGACCAAGCTGCTAATCCGCTGTAATGCCTCACCGGCGCTCAGCGCCTGCAGCACACCGCGCTCGGCAAAGTCGCGGCTGTCATCCATCACCTTGACCGCTTGTTGTGAGGAGTTTTGTAGGCGCTCGATCATCCCATTAATTTCCTGGGTGGATTTTTGCGTGCGGCTGGCTAGGGTCCGCACTTCATCGGCCACTACGGCAAAACCTCGGCCCTGTTCGCCTGCGCGGGCAGCCTCAATGGCGGCGTTGAGGGCCAGCAAGTTGGTCTGTTCGGCGATCGTGCGAATCACCTCAAGCACCCCTCCAATTTCGCGCGAATGCCCCTCCAATTCGGCGATCACCTGGGCGGCGCGGCCCACCTCTTCGGCTAGGGCGCGAATATCAGTAATGGTTTTATTCACCACGGCAATTGCGGCTTGCGCCTGGGTATCGGCGTCGCGGGTTTGCACCGAACTGGCCTGGGCATTACTGGCTACATCCTGCACAGTGCTGGCCATTTGGTTGACCGCTGCGGCGACCTGCTCAACCTCAATTTGCAGATCCGAGGCGCTCTGCTCGGAGGCGCCAGCATCACTGACTAATTGCTCGGCCGAATGCTCAAGCTGCGTGGAAACCTCCGCCACCGTGGTGATTTTGCTGCGCAGGTCACCGACAAAAATATTGAACTGGGCAACCACTTGGCCCACTTCATCATCATGATCTTGCTTAACGCTGCGGCGCAGATCGCCACTGCCGTCATTCAGGGCACTCAAGGCATGGGTTAAGTGCCGTACTGGCGGCAACACCCGCACCCCAATCAGCCACAACGCGCCCAGCATAAACACCAACACCAGTCCCCAGGCTAGCAAGTTACTAGTTTTGATCGTCTCGCGCAGAGCTTCAGTGTCCGCCAGTTGCTGGTGATATAACTTGCCTAGCGGCTCACTGAGAGCGGCAAAGGCGCCAATCACTGCACTGGCGCGCTGGTCGAAATCGCCCATGGATCGGTCGCCAGCCTCTTTACCCTCGGCATAGGCACGCACCATCTGCTCGCCGGCACTATTGAGCTGCCCTAACGGGCTACGCAGTGCCTCCAGCCGATTGACCAGGCTCGGCAGCAATGGGCCCAGCTCGTCGAGTAACCGCAATGCCGCGCTGTAGTGCTGCTGGGCCTCGTTCTGTGGCTGACGCTCTTGAGTGAGACTGGCGTCGGTATAAAACTGCTGAATTTGCGCGGTGTTGTAACGCAGCTCCTGCGCCGATTCCAGGGCACCGCTGAGGCGCTCAAGCTCATGGCCTTGCACATCCAGCTGACTAATTTGCACCTGCATCCAAGTCGTCAATGCAATCGCTGCCAGCAACAACCCGGCTGCGCATAGCGCAATCAAACGACTAATGGTTAACTGCATATACTTCTCCGAACCCTGTTGTTTTTACCGGCCATGGGCCTGTTAGAAGCTGCTCTGCAGCGCAAAGCTGCGCAACTCAAGCGAGCCGTTATCGTCCGCTACGAGCCAAAGCTTGAGCCGCACTGAACCTAGATCCGAGCATACCGGAGTTAATCGACAGCGCCTCCTAAACCAACATAGCGCTGGCCACACTGGCCCGAGCGGTCTTGCCAACCAGCTGTTCAACCAGCGTCAAGGCAAACTCCAACGCCGTGCCAGGACCTTGGCTGGTAATGCAATTGCCATCAACCACAACCGGCTGATCGACAAAGGTGCAGCCCGACAAACGCTCGCTAAAGGCTGGATAACAGGTCATCCGCCGTTGCTTGAGCACCCCATAGGCTTGCAGCGCCAAAGCCGGCGCGGCGCAAATGGCGGCAAACAATTTGCCCGCAGCGGCCTGCTGACGAACCCTCTCAGCCAGCGGCTGATGCTCGGCTAAGCGCAGGGCGCCGGGCATCCCCCCGGGCAATACGATCAGGTCAAAGTCTTGGGCGAGCACATCGACCAACATGGTATCGGCGGTTAAGCGGGTGCCGTGGGCACAGATAATCATCCGCCGGGTTTCAATACTGGCCAGTACCACCTCGATTTCGGCGCGGCGCAGCACATCAAGCAAGGTCACTGTTTCTAGGTCTTCAACGCCATCGGCGATAGTGATCAGGGCACGTTTGGACATGTCGGCATCCTCCAATAAAGCACAATTGATAGTCTGTTAAGGCTAGCAGCCAACGCCTACCGAGCAGGGCAAATTCGCAGCGAATAATTGAGCTGTTATTATAACGTTCGACCGCCCAAAAACCCGCCTAGCCTCACCGCCGCCCGCTGCCGTTGGCGGGCGAAATGCTTTGATCAAGACCCTAGCGGCGCCCGACGCGCCACGGAGAGCCCGACCATGCTGGAAAAACTGTTCCAACTGCAGGCGCACCAGACCACAGTGCGCACTGAGATGCTGGCCGGACTGACCACCTTTCTGACCATGGCCTATATCCTCTTCGTCAACCCGGCCATCCTCGGTGAAACCGGCATGGACAAGGGCGCGGTGTTTGTCGCCACCTGCCTGGCGGCGGCCATTGGCTCGGCGCTGATGGGGCTGATCGCCAATTACCCGATCGCCCTGGCACCCGGCATGGGCCTGAATGCCTTCTTCACCTACACCGTAGTGCTGCACATGGGCCACACCTGGCAGGTGGCATTGGGCGCGGTGTTTATCTCGGCGACTATCTTCTTTTTGCTGTCGATTTTTCGCATTCGCGAATGGATCATCAACAGCATTCCGCTGGCGCTGCGCTCGGCCATTAGCGCCGGTATCGGCCTGTTTCTGGCGATCATTGCCCTGAAAGAAGCCGGTCTGGTGGTCGCCAATCCGGCCACTTTGGTCGGTCTCGGCGACCTGACCGCACCCGGCCCGCTGCTGGCCATTCTCGGCTTTGTGCTGATCGTCGCCCTTGAGGCGCGCCGGGTTGCCGGCGCGGTGATGATCGGTATTTTGACCGTCACCGCCATCGCCATCGCCATCGGCGTCACACCCTTTGGCGGCATCATGTCGATGCCACCGTCATTGGCACCGACCTTTCTGCAGCTGGACATCATGGGCGCGCTAGATGTCGGCATGCTCAGCGTGATTTTCGCCTTCCTGTTTGTCGACCTGTTCGACAACACCGGCACCCTGATCGGCGTGGCCAAACGCGCCGGGCTGATGCGCGCCGACGGTTACCTGCCGAAGATGGGCCGCGCGCTGATCGCCGACAGCACCGCCGCCATGGGCGGCTCCTTGCTGGGCACCTCGACCACCACCAGTTATATCGAGTCGGCCGCCGGCGTAGCAGCCGGCGGGCGCACTGGGCTGACCGCTTGCGTGGTCGCCCTGCTGTTTTTGCTCAGCCTGTTTTTCGCGCCCCTGGCCGGCACAGTACCGGCCTTCGCCACCGCGCCGGCGCTGCTGTTTGTCGCTGTATTGATGACTGCCAGCCTGGCGGAAATCGACTGGAGCGACATCACCGTCGCCGCGCCCGCAGTGGTTACCGCACTGGCCATGCCGTTGACCTTCTCGATCGCCAACGGCATCGCCTTTGGCTTTATTACCTGGGTGCTGGTCAAGGCCCTGGCCGGCCGTTGGAAAGACATCAACCCGGCACTGGCACTGCTGGCTACGCTGTTCGTGCTGAAGTTCGCCTTCTTTAACGCCTGATTAACCGGCCTGTTACACCCCTTATGTCCTTGCCTGCGGTGGGTTAAGAGCCCACCCGATTAAAAGAGCTACTCCATGACCGCAACAACATTCGACCCCGCCGCCTACGCCACCCAGCTGGCGGAAAAACAGGCGCGCCTGACTGCGCTATTAGCGCCGTTTAACGCCCCGCAGCCAACGGTATTCGACTCGCCGCCCGAGCACTACCGGCTGCGCGCCGAGTTTCGCCTGTGGCGCGAGAACGAGGAGCGCTTCTATGCGATGTTCGCCGCCGGTGACAAACACACGCCGATTTTGCTCGACGATTTGCCGATTGCCAGCGCGGCCATCAATGCCCTGATGCCCAAGCTCAAGGCCGCCTGGCAGGCCAGCTCGGCGCTGTCGTTCAAGTTGTTTCAGGTGGAGTTTTTGACCACCCTGGCCGGCGATGGGCTGATCACCCTGTGCTATCACCGCCCGCTGGATGCGCACTGGCAAGCCGCCGGCGAAACACTGGCCGCCGAGCTGGGCGTCAGCATCATCGGTCGCTCCCGTGGCCAACGTCTGGTGATCGGCCGCGATCACGTGGTCGAACGTCTGCAAGTTGCAGGACGCGAATTTAGCTATCGCCAACCGGAAGGCGCCTTCACCCAGCCCAACGGCACGGTCAATCAGAAGATGCTCGGTTGGGCCTATGACGCCATCGGCCAGCGCGACGATGACCTGCTGGAGCTGTATTGCGGCAACGGCAACTTCACCCTGCCGCTGGCCACCCGAGTACGCAAGGTACTGGCCACCGAGATCAGCAAATCCTCGGTCAACGCCGCGCTGGCAAACCTGGCCGACAATGGCGTCGACAACGTCACCCTAGTGCGACTGTCCGCCGAAGAGTTGACTCAGGCACTGAATGAGGTGCGGCCGTTCCGCCGTCTGCAGGGCATCGACCTGCCCAGCTACGACTTCGGCACCGTATTCGTCGACCCGCCACGGGCCGGCATGGACCCGGACACCTGCGAGCTGACCCGGCGCTTCGAGCGGATTCTGTATATCTCCTGCAACCCGGAAACCCTGGCCGCCAACATCGCCCAGTTGCACGACACGCACCGCATAGTGCGCTGCGCGTTGTTCGACCAATTCCCCTTTACTCACCATATGGAAAGCGGTGTGTTGCTGGAGCGCCGTTAGCAGCCTGTTAAGCATGAAATAGCGGCCCAACCAAGGGTTGGCGACAACGGCGACAGTGGCTATTAGGCTCAGGGCACAATAAAAACTGGAGCTGCCATGACTTACTCGCGCCTGTTGTTACCCGCCCTGTTCAGCCTGCTCGGCGCCTGCGCCGGTGCGCCGCCGGCCACCCCGGACATCCTGGTGACGGATGCGGCCCACGAGGGCCACTTCAGCAGTTTCGTGATCAAGCCGATCAACAGTCCGGGTCACCGCGCCGATCTCGAGGAGCGCTTTAATATCGCCCTGCGCGCGGCGCTGACCGCCAAGGGTTACACCGAGCAGGCGCAAAATGCCGACCTGCGGGTCATCTACCTGCTGGGCGTGGACAACAACACGGCGGTCGAGATCAAGCCGGTGACCGTGGGTGGCGGC
>JAURXE010000496.1 GCA_030654635.1 Pseudomonas sp. | reverse complement strand
CACCAGGCGCAGCTCGCCGCCTGGCTTTAGATGTTGCGCGGCCTGACGCAGCAGGGTTTCGGTGGCTTGGTATTCGGTGTGGATGCCTTGGTGAAAGGGCGGGTTGGTGAGGATTGCATTCAGCTCCAGAGGCGCGGCGTTAATCCCGTCGCCACCGATGACCTCGGCCTCCAAGTTGTTGGCGGCCAGGGTCAGGCGGCTGCTTTCGAGGGCAAAGGCGTCGACGTCGAGCATGCTCACCCGGCTCTGCGGATAGCGGCGTTTGAGGGTGGCGCCCAGCACCCCGGCCCCGCAGCCAAAGTCCAGCAGATGGCCGGTCGGCAGGTTGTCCAGCTGTTGCAGCAGTAAGGCGGTGCCGCGATCCAGTCGGCCATGGCTGAATACGCCGGGCAGGCTGATAACGCTGAGCGGGCCGTCTGCCAATGGCAGTTCGTAGCGCTGCGCCAGCGCATGCAGGTTCGGTGCTGCTGGGGCCTGGTCGACAGTCACTTGCCAGAGTTGGCAATGCCGGGCGCTGTCGAGCTTGCGCGGCTTGCCATACAGCTCCAGCTGTTTGGCGGCGCGTTCGATGCCGGCGCGTTTTTCCCCGACCAGAAACAGTTCCCGGCCCGCTAGGCGCGCCGCCAGTGCGTGCAACAAGTAATCGCACAGCTCGCGGGACTTGGGCAGAAACAACACTGCGGCCTCGAAACTGCGCTCGGGCGCCGTGATGCCGAACTGGCAACGCTCAACAAAACGGCGGCTGAGGGTCGCGTGTTCGCCCACCAGCCAGCTCCAGCCATGGGCCGCGGGCAAGTGCGCGAGCAAGTCGTCGGCCGGCAAACCGGCGAGCAGCAGATTGCCGGTAAACAGGGCGGGCTGACGCAGCAGTACTTCGCTTCGCGGGTCCATGGATGGCTCCTGGGTGCAGAAATAAGGGGGCATAAAAAGGGGCGCAGCTTAGCCGACCTGCCGACGCGGCGCACCGGCGAAATAGGCCAGGGCATTTTCCACCAGCTGCAGCACTATGCGTTGCCGCGCCTCATGGCTGCCCCAGGCGCAATGGGGGGTGATGATCAGCCGTGGAATGTCGGCGGCTAGCAAGGGATTGCCGGCGCTCGGCGGCTCGACGCTGAGCACATCAAAGGCAGCGCCGCCCAAGCGGCCGGCGCGCAGTGCGGCGGCCAGCGCGGGTTCGTCAACCAAACCACCGCGGGCGGTATTCAGCAGCAGTGCGGTCGGCTTCATCGCGGCCAATTGCGCGGCGCCGATCAGATGGCGGGTCTGCACGGTGAGCGGGCAATGCAAGCTCAGGGCATCGACTTGCGGCAACAGTTCGGCCAGCGGCAAACGGTCCTCTCGCGCTGGACGGCCGGGCAGTTGGCCAAGCAGCACGCGCATGCCGAAAGCCTGCGCCAAGCGACTCACCGCGCTGCCCAGTTCGCCATGGCCGAGCAGGCCGAGGGTCTTGCCCTCCAACTCGATAATCGGGAAATCCAGCAGGCAAAATTGCGCGGCCTGTTGCCAGCGCCCTGCGGTTACCGCGCGTTGGTAGTCGGGCAGGCTGCCGGCCAAGGCCAGCAACAACATCATTGTGTGTTGCGCGACGGCTTGGGTGCCGTAGGCCTGGCAATTACTGACGCAGATACCCAGCGCTCGGGCGGCGGCCAGATCGACATTATTGGTGCCGGTGGCAGCGACCAGAATCAGCTTGAGTTGCGGGCAGGCGGCCAGGGTCGCGGCGTCGAGCACCACCTTATTGATGATCGCCACGCTGGCGCCACGCAGACGTTCGATCAGCTGTTCAGGGCGGCTGTGCTCGTACAATTGCAACTCACCAAAGGCGGCTTTCAATGGGCTTAGGTCGAGGTCGCCAAGGTCCAGTGAGGCCTGGTCGAGAAATACCGCGCGGCTGATTTTATTCACCAGCTGTACCTTTTTTAGTGGAGGGGTAAAGGACTAAGCTGACCAGCCTATCAGAAGCTTATTTGCGGTGGCGCAGCCCATGTACTGGACAGAATTTCTCACGGTGGCCTTGGTGCATTTGCTGGCAGTGGCCAGCCCGGGACCGGATTTCGCCATTGTGGTGCGCGAAAGCGTCAGCAGCGGTCGGCATGCGGGAATCTGGACCGCCATCGGGGTTGGCAGCGGAATTCTGGTGCATGTCAGCTATTGTCTGCTGGGTATTGGCTTGATCGTCTCGCAGTCGATCATGCTGTTTAACATGCTCAAATGGCTGGCGGCGGCCTACCTGATTTACATCGGTATCCGCGCGCTCAGGGCCAAGCCGGTTGATCCGCTGCAAGCCCAGCAGGCGCTTGAAGCAGTGGCGGTGACCGCCCGTGGCGCCTTTGTTCGCGGCTTTGTGACTAACGGGTTAAACCCCAAAGCGACCTTGTTCTTCCTGTCGTTGTTCACCCTGGTGATCAGCCCGCAGACGCCGTTGCTGGTGCAGGCCGGATACGGCGCCTATCTGGCGGTGGCGACGGCGGCGTGGTTTTGCGCGGTGGCCATGCTGTTCAGCCATGCGCGGGTGCGCAACGGTTTTATCCGCATGGGCCATTGGTTTGACCGAATGATGGGCGCGGTTCTGGTGGCGCTGGGGATTAAAGTGGCGCTGAGCGAGCTGCACTGAGTTTTAGTCGCGCATAAAAAAGCCCCGAATCTTCGGGGCTTTTTTATAGCTAATTAGATGTTGGGCGCAAAACGTAGGGTGGGCTAAAGCCCACCCTACAAAGAGTTACTTAGATCAGCTCAATGGCCACCGCAGTGGCTTCGCCGCCGCCGATGCACAGCGAGGCGATGCCGCGCTTGCCGCCGGTGCGTTGCAGGGCGTTGATCAGGGTGATGATGATCCGCGAACCGGTCGAGCCAACCGGGTGGCCCTGGGCGCAGGCGCCGCCGAAGATGTTGACCTTGGCGTGGTCCAGGTCGTGCTCACGCATGGCCAGCATGGTGACCATGGCGAAGGCTTCGTTGATCTCGAACAGGTCGACATCGGCCTTGTCCCAGCCGGCTTTTTTCAGCAGGTTAGTGATAGCGCCGATCGGCGCGATGGTGAACTCGCTCGGGTCCTGGCTCTGGGTCGCGTGGGCGACGATCTTGGCCAAGGGCTTGAGGCCGCGACGGGCGGCTTCGGCGGCGGTCATCATGATCACGGCACTGGCGCCGTCAGAAATCGAGCTGGCGTTGGCGGCGGTGATGCTGCCGTCTTTGCGGAAGGCTGGTTTCAGCGTCGGGATCTTGTCCAGATTGGCGTTCAGCGGTTGCTCGTCGTCTTTGACCAGCACTTCGCTTTTACGGCTGGTGACTGTGACTGGAACGATTTCGCTGGCCAGCCAGCCACTGTTGATGGCGTTTTGCGCGCGCTTGAGCGATTCAATCGCGTAGGCGTCCATCTCTTCGCGAGTGATGCCGTAAGCGTCGGCGGTTTCTTGGGCGAAGGAGCCCATCAGGCGGCCGGTGCGGGCGTCTTCCAGGCCATCGAGGAACATGTGGTCCTTGATTTCGCCGTGACCCATGCGCAGGCCGGTGCGGGCTTTTTCCAGAATGTACGGGGCGTTGGACATGCTTTCCATGCCGCCGGCGACCATCACGCTGTTGCTGCCGGCTTTCAGGGCGTCGTGGGCCAGCATTACGGCTTTCATGCCCGAGCCGCAGAGCTTGTTAACCGTGGTGCAACCGGCTGCGCTGGGCAGTCCGGCGTTTAGTGCCGCTTGTCGGGCCGGGCCCTGTTTGAGGCCTGCCGGCAGCACGCAACCCATGATAACTTCTTCCACATCGCTGGCATCAATGCCGGCGCGGGACACGGCTTCGCGGATGGCGATGGCGCCCAGCTCAACGGCCGGAACGCTGGACAGGCTGCCCTGGAAACCACCCATGGGGGTGCGGGCGCCGCTGACGATGACGATATCGGACATCAAACTCTACCTTTGTCATGTAATAAGGGGAGGGTGGAAGAAACTGCTTTATCCGCTGGCGTGAAAACTACTACGCTCGGACATGCGGTCTATTTCAGGAGTTTATTCTACGGGTGACCGTGAACGCAAAAAGAGTCACGAATGGTGTTTTTTTGTGCTCCTCGGTCGTCAAGGGGTCGTTGTTCGGATCAATGCTCTCTGAGCACCTTCAATTGCAGCAATAAAAATTCAACAATAAATCCAGCTTTGAGGTCTCTTTCATGTTGCAGACGCGTGTAATAGCCCCGGCAGCCAATGCCCACCAATCGCCCCTGTTGATCAAAAGCCTGCTGCTGTCGGGCGCCCGCTACGAGCGCACCCGTGAGATCGTTTATCGCGACCAGCTGCGCTTCAGTTACCCGACCCTGGTCGAGCGCATCGCGCGCTTGGCCAACGTGTTGACCGAGGCCGGTGTACAGGCCGGCGATACCGTGGCGGTAATGGAGTGGGACAGCCATCGCTACCTAGAATGCATGTTTGCCGTGCCGATGCTCGGCGCGGTGCTGCAGACCGTCAACGTCCGGCTGTCGCCCGAGCAGATTTTGTACACCATGAATCACGCCGAAGCCAAATTCGTGCTGATCAACAGCGACTTCGTGCCGGTGTTCAATGCCATCGCCCCGCACCTGCATACGGTGCAAAAGACCATTTTGCTCACCGATGGCGAAGCCAAGAGCGCCGAGTTGTTCAATCTGGTCGGCGAATACGAAAACCTGTTGGCCGCTGCCAGCCCGAGCTATGCCTTCGCCGATTTCGACGAGAACTCGGTCGCCACCACCTTCTACACCACCGGCACCACCGGCAATCCCAAGGGCGTGTATTTCACCCACCGCCAGTTGGTGCTGCACACCCTGGCGCTGGCCACCACCACCGGCTCGCTCGACAGCATTCGACTGATGGGCACCGATGATGTGTATATGCCGATCACCCCGATGTTCCATGTGCACGCTTGGGGCATGCCCTACGTGGCGACCATGCTGGGCATCAAGCAGGTGTATCCGGGCCGCTATGAACCGGAACTGCTGGTGGAGCTGTTCAAGCGCGAGAAGGTCACCTTCTCCCACTGCGTGCCGACCATTTTGCAGATGGTGATGGGCACCAAGGCCGCGCAAGGCCTGAACTTCAACGGCTGGCGGGTGATTATCGGCGGCGCCGCCTTGACCCGTTCGCTCTATCTGCGGGCCAAGGAGTGCGGCATTCAGCTGACCGCCGCTTATGGCATGTCGGAAACCTGCCCGATCGTGTCCTGCGCCTACGTCAACGAAGAGTTGCTGGCCGCCAGTGAAGACCAGCAGATCAATTACCGCATCAAAGCCGGCGTACCGGTGGCCCTGGTGGAAGTGGCGATTATGGACAGCGAAGGCAACCACTTGCCGGCCGATGGCAACACCCAGGGCGAGTTGGTACTGCGTTCACCTTGGCTGACCCAAGGCTACTTCCGCGAGCCGGAGAAAAGCGCCGAGCTGTGGGAAAACGGCTGGATGCACACCGGCGACGTGGCGACCCTGGACGAGCTGGGTTACATCGACATTCGCGACCGCATCAAGGATGTGATCAAGACTGGCGGCGAGTGGATTTCCTCGCTGGAGCTGGAAGACCTGATCAGCCGCCATGCCGCCGTGCGTGAAGTGGCGGTGATCGGCGTGCCCGACCCGCGCTGGAGTGAAACCCCGTTCGCCTTGCTGGTGCTGCATGAGGGCAAAACTCTGGATGCCAAAGGTTTGCAGGAAC
>JAURXE010000495.1 GCA_030654635.1 Pseudomonas sp. | reverse complement strand
GCCATGAGCGAGCCGATGGTTAGCCACGACTGCATTGCCTTCTATCTGCTGTCACGCGAAGTGGCCAAGCATTGCAAGGTGGTGCAGAGCGGTCAGGGCGCTGACGAGCTGTTTGCCGGTTACCACTGGTACCCGCGGGTGGATGGCGTCAGCGACCCCTATGGCGCCTACCGCGCGGCGTTCTTCGACCGTGAACATGCCGAATACCTGGCCACGGTACAGCCGCAGTGGGAAGGCGAAGACTTCGCCGGCGAATTTGTCCGCGAACATTTCGCCATGCCCGGAGCGGCCGCGCCGGTGGATCGCGCCCTGCGCCTGGACAGCACGGTGATGCTGGTCGATGACCCGGTCAAACGGGTCGACAACATGACCATGGCCTGGGGCCTTGAGGCGCGCACGCCGTTCCTCGACTACCGGTTGGTGGAGCTGTCGGCGCGAATTCCGGCGCGTTTCAAACTGCCCAACGGCGGCAAGCACGTGCTCAAGGAAGCCGCCCGCCAGCTGATCCCGGCAGAAGTGATCGACCGCCCAAAAGGCTACTTTCCGGTGCCCGGCCTCAAGCATCTGGAGGGCGCGACCCTGGCCTGGGTCAGCGAACTGCTGCTCGACCCCAGCCAGGACCGCGGCCTGTTCAATCCGGTGATGGTCGACCGGCTGCTCAGCGATCCGCAAGGCCAACTCACCCCGTTACGCGGCTCCAAGCTGTGGCAATTAGCGGCGCTCAATCTGTGGCTCAGCGAACAAGGCCTCTAGCCGCCCATCGCGCCCGGCGCGCCGCACCACCACTTCGGGACTACTGCCATGCGAACCATCGCCCTCAACCAGCGCCTTGTGCGCGGCCAGTCACCCTCTTACCAACGCCTGCAAGCGCAGCTGGCGGAAGGTGGCACCGCGCTGTGCAGCCAGCCACACAGCATTCACTGTGGCTGGGGGCGCTTGCTGATTGGCCATACCTACCCGGATGCCGCGGCGCTGACCGCCGACCTGCTGGCCGAGCAACCTGGCCAGCGCGACATCGCCCTGTATGTGGCCGCCCCGCAACTGGTGCTGGCGCAAGCCCCACAGCAACTGTTTCTCGACCCCTGCGACACCCTGCGCCTGTGGTTCAGCGATTACCGCCCGGCCCATCACACCCATCGCGGTTTTAATATTCGCCGGGTGCAGAACGCCACCGACTGGGCGGCGGTCAACCGCCTGTACCTGCAGCGCGGCATGCTGCCGGTCAGCGTCGAGCAACTGACCCCGCTCGAAGACGGCGGCCCCAGCTACTGGCTGGCCGAAGATGACACCAGCGGCGCGGTGATCGGCAGCATCATGGGCCTCAATCACGTCAAAGCCTTCAATGACCCCGAAGCCGGCAGCAGCCTCTGGTGCCTGGCGGTTGACCCGCACTGCCCGCGCCCCGGCGTCGGTGAAGTGCTGGTGCGCCACCTAATCGAGCACTACCTCAGCCGCACCCTCAACTACCTCGACCTGTCGGTGCTGCACGACAACCTGCAGGCCCGCGCCCTGTACACCAAGCTAGGCTTTCGCGACCTGCAAACCTTCACCCTCAAGCGCAAAAACGGCATCAACCAGGCGCTGTTTCTCGGCCCTGGCCCCGAGGCCGAACTCAACCCCTATGCGCGGATCATCGTCGATGAAGCCCATCGACGCGGCATCGAGGTGCAGGTCGACGACGCCGCAGCCGGGCTCTTTACCCTGACCCAGGGTGGCCGGCGGATTCGTTGCCGCGAGTCGCTGTCAGACCTCACCAGCGCCGTCAGCATGACCCTCTGCCAGGACAAACGCCTGACCCACCGCGCCTTCGCCCGCGCCGGTTTGCAGCAACCGGCGCAATGCCTGGCCGCCGACGCCGAAAGCAACGCCGCGTTTCTGGCCGAGCATGGCCGCCTGGTGGTCAAGCCGGTGGACGGTGAGCAAGGGCAGGGCGTGGCGGTGGATTTAACCAGCCTGGCCGAGGTCACGGCAGCGATCGAGCGGGCCCAGGCATTCGACAGCCGGGTGCTGCTCGAAAGCTTCCACGCCGGCCAGGATCTGCGGGTGTTGGTGATCGGCTTTGTGGTGGTGGCTGCCGCCATCCGCCGACCGGCCGAAGTGATAGGCGATGGGCGCAACAGCATCCATGCCCTGATTGCCGGGCAAAGCCGTCGCCGCCAAGCGGCCACCAGCGGCGAGAGCCAGATTCCGCTGGACGCCGAAACCCTACGCACCCTCACTGCTGCCGGCTACGACTACCAGAGCGTGCTGCCCGCCGGTGAGCGCCTGGCAGTGCGCAAAACCGCCAACCTGCACACCGGCGGCACCCTGCAGGATGTCACCGCGATCCTTCATCCGCAGCTGCGCGAGGCGGCCATTAGCGCCGCCCGGGCGCTGGACATGCCGATGGTCGGCCTCGACTTGTTGGTGCAGGCCGCCGACCAACCCGAGCATGTATTTATCGAAGCCAATGAGCGCGCCGGGCTGGCCAACCACCAACCACAGCCGGTCGCTGAACGCTTTCTCGATCTGTTATTTCCGTTGAGCCAGGCACTCGGCTAACCCCTACACGTGCTGAACCGGTGGATTAACCGCCACTGCGACAGATTTATGGAGACTTAAATGACCACGAAATTGCCCGAACCCGACCTCGTCTATCTGCAAAAGGTCCTGCTGGAAATGCTCGCTATTCCCAGCCCCACCGGCTTTACCGACACCCTGGTGCGCTACGTGGTCGAACGCTTGGAGGAGCTTGGCATTCCCTTCGAGCTGACCCGCCGTGGCAGCATCCGCGCCACCCTCAAGGGCCGCCAGTCGAGCCCCGACCGGGCGGTGTCGGCACACCTGGACACCATCGGCGCCAGCGTGCGCGAGATCAAAGACAACGGCCGCCTGGCCTTGGCGGCCATCGGTTGCTGGTCCAGTCGTTTCGCCGAAGGCAGCCGCGTCAGCCTGTTTACCGACCAGGCCGTGCTGCGCGGCAGCGTATTGCCCCTGCTGGCCTCTGGACATGCGTTCAACACCGCGGTGGATCAGTTGCCGATCAGCTGGGATCACGTCGAGCTGCGCCTGGACGCTTACTGCAGCACCCGCGCCGATGGCGAGAGCCTGGGCATCGGGATTGGCGATTTTGTCGCCTTCGACCCGCTGCCGGAATTCTGCGACAGCGGCCATATCAGCTCCCGTCATCTGGACGACAAAGCGGGCGTGGCGGCGCTGCTGACTGCCCTGAAAATGATTGGCGAGAGCGGCATCGAGCCGCAAATCGACTGCCATCCGCTGTTCACCATCACCGAAGAGGTCGGCTCTGGCGCCGCCGCCGCGCTGCCCTGGGATGTCAGTGAGTTTGTCGGCATCGACATCGCCCCAGTCGCCACCGGCCAGCAGTCCAACGAACACAGCGTCAGCGTCGCCATGCAGGATTCCGGCGGCCCCTACGACTATCACCTGTCGCGCCATCTGTTGCGCCTGGCCGCCGAGCACCAAGTGCCGGTGCGCCGCGACCTGTTTCGCTACTACCACAGCGACGCGCAATCGGCGGTCACCGCCGGTTACGACATTCGCACCGCGTTACTGGCCTTCGGCTGCGACGGCACCCACGGCTACGAGCGCACCCATATCGACAGCCTGAAGGCGCTCACCCGCCTGTTGGCCGCTTACATCCTCAGCCCACCAGTGTTTGCCAGCGATGCCCAACCGGCCAAGGAACACTCGCTGGAGCGCTTCAGCCACCAGATCGAACACGACACGCAAATGGCCAGCGAAACCCAATTGCCCAACCTCGGCAGCTTGCTGGAAGTCGGCGGTGGCGAGCGGCCTGTTAACGATAACGACGCAGCCACTGCAACCGCCAGGCGGCCAGCACAAACAGACAACTGAGCACGGCGCCGCACCAGGCCAGGCCTTGCGCGGCCGGCAGCACTTCAAGCAACAGGCCGGCGCCCAAACCGCCGGCAGCGGGCACCACCTGGCTGGTGACGGTGTAGATGCTCAGCAGTCGGCCACGCAACACCGGCTGGCTTTCGTGTTGCAGCAAGGCGACCAGCAGACTCACCGCGATACCTGCGCCGATACCATTGACGCCTAAGCACAGCAGCGCCGGGCCGAGGCTGCTGGTTTGCCCGAGCAGGCTCAGGGCGATACCGCTGAGCGTGGCCGCGACCAGCACGCAGCGGCCCTGACCAAAACGCCGCGCCAGTGGTAACGACAAGGCGCCGCCAATCAGCAAGGCCAGCGCCAGCGCGCCGAGAAACAGGCCACGGGACAACTCGGCCAGTTGCAGGCTTTGCTGGGCGAAGCGCGGCAGCATCACCTGAATCGGCCCCATGGCCAGGTACACCAGCACCGCCGCCAGCAGCGCCTGGGCCAGCAAGGGCGTGGCCCGTACATAGGCAAAGCCCTGCTGCACGCGCGCCAGCACATGCC
>JAURXE010000487.1 GCA_030654635.1 Pseudomonas sp. | reverse complement strand
TTTAGCTGGGTGTACATGTCGGCGACTTTTCCCTGGATCAGCTGGAACTCGCCGATGCTTTGGCCGAACTGCTTACGGTCGTGGATATAGGGTACTACCACGTCCATGCAGGCCTGCATGATGCCGATCGGGCCGCCGCTGAGCACCACGCGCTCGTAATCCAGGCCACTCATCAGCACCTTCACACCGCCATTCAGCGCGCCGAGGATGTTTTCTGCCGGCACTTCGACGTCTTGGAACACCAGCTCGCAGGTGTTGGAGCCGCGCATGCCAAGCTTGTCCAGCTTCGGGCTGCGGGAGAAACCTTTGCTGTCGCGCTCGACGATAAAGGCGGTCATGCCGTGGGCGCCTTTGGCCAGATCGGTCTTGGCGTAGATCACGTAGGTGTGCGCGTCCGGGCCGTTGGTGATCCACATCTTGTTGCCGTTGAGCACGTAGTGGTCGCCATGCAGGTCGGCGCGCAACTTCATCGACACCACGTCGGAGCCGGCATTCGGCTCGCTCATGGCCAGGGCGCCGATGTGCTCGCCGCTGATCAACTTGGGCAGGTACTTGGCTTTTTGCTCGGCCGTACCGTTGCGGTTGATCTGGTTCACGCAGAGGTTCGAGTGGGCGCCGTAGGACAGGCCAACCGAGGCCGAGGCGCGGCTGATTTCTTCAATCGCCAGCACATGCGCCAGGTAGCCGAGGCCGGCGCCGCCGTATTCCTCACTCACGGTGACGCCGAGCAGGCCCATGTCGCCGAACTTCTTCCACAGGTCCGCCGGGAACTGGTTGTCACTGTCGATGGCGGCCGCACGCGGGCCGATTTCGGCGCTGGCGAAAGCCCGCACCTGGTCGCGCAGCATGTCGAGGGTCTCGCCGAAGGCAAAGTTCAGGGATGGGTAGCTCATGGTTTCACCTGTGATAATTGTTTTAGGTTTAGACGCTAACTTCTTGTTGTTTGAGGGTTTCACTCATCGCGACATGGCAGCGCTCTTCGGCGGTGTCGAGTTCCAGCTGCATCTGCTGAATGTCCAAAAGCTGTTGCTCCAGCTGCACGCGGCGCTCGGCGATTTTCTGCATAAAGGTCTCCAGCTGCTTGTGGTTGCCGCTGGCCGGGTCGTAAAGCTCAATCAGCTCCTTGCATTCAGCCAGGGAAAAACCGATGCGCTTGCCACGCAAAATCAGTTTGAGACTGACCTTGTCGCGCGCTGAATAAATCCGCTCTTGACCACGGCGCTCGGGACTCAACAGACCTTGTTCTTCATAGAAGCGGATGGCGCGGGTAGTGATATCCAGCTCGCGGGCCAGGTCGGAAATACTGTAGGTCGTGGACATAATACTACTCGCGCTTCGTTTACCTTTACGTTAACGTAAAGCAAGCTGCACCGACTTGTCAATTGGCTAATGTGCTGGCGGTCTTTACTGCCGGCGGTGGTAGGTGTAGAGCTTTGCCCTGTATGTTATTTACCGGTGCCGGACCTGAACGATGTGCTCGGCGGCGCTGTTGTAAACACAGCTGGAGTGAGTCATGAGCCAAGTGCCTTCAATAAAAATAATAACCAACGACCCGTTACAGGAGTCGCGTCAGGTGCGGGAAAAACTCTTGGCCGACGGCCAGCTGCCGCAGGGTTTGCTGCGCGATGAAATCGATGCGTCCTGGCGGCGCAGCCTTGGCCACGGCCTGAGCTGTATTGACGAGGAAGCGGTGGGCTTGCACCTGAACCGCGACCTGGCGTTATTGCTGGAGCAGAACCGCCTGCTGATTGACGCTGCCACTCCGGAGTTGGATTACCTGATCGCTCAGCAAGGTCAGGGCGCGTTGATCGTTCTGGGTAATGCCGATGCCACGGTGCTGGCCATCGAGGGGCCAACCGAGTACCTGAAAGCCTTTGAATTACGCGATTTAATGCCGGGTAGTTGCTGGAGTGAAGCCCTGCGCGGCACCAACGCCCTGGGCACGGCAGTGGTTGAGGGGCGGCCGGTATTGATTAACAGCGGTGAACATTATCTGGACCGCTTAAGCCGGTTTTCTTGCACCTCGGTGCCGATTAAAAACCCCCATGGCCAAGTCATCGGCGTGATCGATCTGACCCGTGAAGGTGCCCTAAGCCAGCCGCAGGACCACCTCAGTACCCTAATGTTGGCGGCCAGCAATATTGAGGGCCGCTTGTTTGCTGCCATGTATCCTGAGCAAATCATTCTGGCTTTCCATAGTCGCCAGCAATACCTGGGCTCGGTTTGGCATGGCTTGCTGGCACTGAGCCTCGACGGCGAGGTGTTGGCGGCCAATCAACAGGCGTGCGATCTGCTGCAACTGCCACGTTCCAGCTTGCTCGGTCGGCGCTGCCAAGACCTGTTCGGTGGGCGTAGTGGGCAGTTCATTTCACGCTTGCTGCAGGGCACGCTGAACAGCGTGCAAACCGCCAAAGGTGAATTTTTCTGTAAGGCGCTGCAAATCCCCCGCTGCGCCAGCATGGTCACCTCGGCTGTGCCGGCTGCGGTAAAAGCGCCTGCACAACAACGCTTGTTGCTGGAGGAGTTGGCCGGCGGCAATGAGCGGCTGGCCCGCGCATTGCGCATGGCCAAGCAAGGTTTGGCCGGCGGTTTGCCCATCTTGCTACTGGGTGAAACCGGCACCGGTAAGGACGTGCTCGCACGGGCGCTGCATCAGTCCAGTGCGCGGGCAGACAAACCCTTTGTGGCGGTTAACTGCGCGGCGATTCCCGAGGGGCTGATCGAGTCGGAGCTGTTTGGTTACCGCGAGGGCGCGTTCACCGGCTCGCGCAAAGGCGGCATGCTCGGGCGGTTGCTGCAGGCCAACAGCGGCACTTTGTTTCTCGATGAAATCGGCGACATGCCCTTGAGCCTACAGGCCCGCTTATTACGGGTGCTGCAGGAACGCAAGGTGTCGCCCTTGGGCGCGGGCGAGGAGCAAGACATCGACGTCGCGGTCATTTGCGCCACCCACCGCGACCTGAAACAACTGGTGCAGGCCAAGAGCTTTCGTGAAGACCTCTACTACCGCGTTAACGGTGTGAGCTTGCGTTTACCGGCGCTGCGCGAGCGCGATGATATCGCCAGCTTGATCGCAGTGGTGCTGAGCAAACTCGACGCCAGTCATGTCAGTATCGACCAACCGCTTGGCGAGTTGCTGGCCAGCTACGACTGGCCAGGCAATATCCGCCAGCTGGAAATGGTCTTGCGCGCCGCCCTGGCCATGCGTGAAGGGGCCGAAACCGAATTGGGGCTGGAGCATTTGACCGACAACCTGCTCGATGACTTGACCGCCAGTTGCCGGCAACCGGTCAGCAGTATTCGCGAGAACGAACTGGAGCTGATCCGCAGCTCACTCGATCGCCACCAGGGCAATGTCTCAGCCGCAGCCGACTCGCTGGGGATCAGCCGAGCGACCCTGTATCGCAAGCTCAAACAGTTTCACTCTTAGCTGCCTGTCAACGGGCGCTCATTGCGGCGCCCAACCTCCCGTTTGAATGGCGTTGTGTACTGATGTCTAAGTTTTTGCTGCGGTTAATTGAAACAGACGATCCGGCCACTTTTCAGCGCGCGATTGCCTGGCTGTTCAGCTTTGTGCGGCCGCATTCGCGGGCCATTTTCGGCTTGTTGGGGCTCTCACTCAGCGCGACCTTGCTGGTGTTGGCGCAACCTTGGCTGACCAAGACGCTGATCGACGATGGCTTGCTGGCCAAGGACTTCGGTGTCTTGGTTAACGTGGCGCTGGCGATGGTGGTGGTGGGGATTTTCAGCACGTTGCTGGCCGGGGTTAATCGCTACCTGCACACGCGGCTATCCGGACGGATTTTGTTCGCCCTGCGCGATGCGCTGTACCAACATTTGCAGCAGCTCTCGCCGGCGTTTTACGGGCGCAAACGGATTGGCGATTTGCTCTCGAGGCTGGATGGCGATGTCGCCGAAATCCAGCGTTTCGCCGTCGACTCGTTGTTTTCGGCGGTGTCCAGCGTGATTGGCCTGCTTGGCGCGATTGCCTTGCTGCTGACGCTGAACTGGCAGTTGTCGCTGATCGTTGCCCTGCTGATTCCGCTGGAAGTGCTGTGGTTGCGCTGGATGCGGCGCAAGGTCGAGCGCAACGTGCGCCAATTGCGCGAACGCTCGGCGGATGTGTCCTCATTTCTGGTAGAAACCTTGCCGGCGATGAAGTTTATCCAGGCCGCCGGCCAGCAGCAGCGTGAGTCCGCGCGCCTCAAATACCTAGGCGACAGCTATATGAGCCAACTGCTGAGGCTGCAGGTAACCGAGTTTTTTACCAGCGCGGTGCCCGGCACACTGACCTCGCTGTCCCGTGCCGGAGCCTTCGTGATTGGTGGTTATTGGGTAGTGCAGGGCACCTGGCAGTTGGGTGCACTAATCGCTTTCTCGACCTATCTGGGCATGGCCGTGGGCCCGGTGCAGAGCTTGCTCGGTTTATACGTGGCCTTGCAACGGATGACGGTGAGC
>JAURXE010000480.1 GCA_030654635.1 Pseudomonas sp. | reverse complement strand
GACCGACCCGGCCACGCAACTGGTGCAACTGGGCCAGGCCGAAATTGTCGGCACGCTCGATGATGATGGTGTTGGCGCTAGGCACGTCGATGCCGGTCTCGATGATGGTGGAGGCGATCAACACGTTGAAACGCTTGTGATAGAAGTCGCTCATTACCTGCTCGAGATCGCGCTCGCGCATCTGCCCGTGACCAATGCCGATGCGTGCCTCGGGCACCAGTTCGGCCAAGTCGGCGGCGCATTTCTCGATGGTTTTCACGTCGTTGTGCAGGTAGTACACCTGGCCACCGCGCAACAGTTCCCGCAGCAGCGCTTCCTTAATGACTGGCTTTTGCTCCTCCATCACGAAGGTGCGCACCGATAGTCGCCGCGCCGGCGGGGTGGCGATGATCGACAGGTCGCGCATGCCGGAGACGGCCATGTTCAGGGTGCGTGGAATCGGCGTGGCGGTCAGGGTGAGAATATCCACCTCGCTGCGCAGGGCCTACATCTGCTCCTTCTGGCGCACGCCGAAGCGGTGCTCTTCGTCGATGACCACCAGGCCGAGGTTTTTGATTTTTACATCGTCCTGCAGCAGCTTGTGGGTGCCGATGATGATGTCGATTTTGCCCTCAGCCAGTTGCGCCACTGCGGCATTTACTTCTTTGGCCGACTTGAAGCGGCTCATCACCTCGACCGTTACCGGCCAGTCGGCGAAGCGGTCGCGAAAGCTGTTGTAGTGCTGCTGGGCGAGCAGGGTGGTGGGCACCAGAATCGCCACCTGCTTGCCGCTGTGTACTGCGATAAAGGCTGCGCGCATGGCTACTTCGGTTTTGCCAAAACCCACGTCACCGCAGACCAGGCGATCCATCGGCTTGCCGGACAGCATGTCGGCTTTGACCGCATCGATGGTGGTCTGCTGGTCCGGGGTTTCCTCGAAGGGAAAGCCGGCGCTAAAGGTTGCGTAGTCGGCCATCGGGTCGGCAAACGCATAGCCTTCGCGGGCGGCGCGGCGGGCGTAGATGTCGAGCAGTTCGGCGGCGACATCGCGCACCTGTTCGGCGGCTTTGCGCTTGGCTTTCTGCCAAATCTCCGAGCCTAGCCGGTGCAAGGGCGCCAGGGCGTCGTCGCTGCCGGTGTAGCGGGCAATCAGGTGCAGGCTGGCGACCGGTACGTAGAGCTTGGCTTCCTCGGCGTACATCATGGTCAGGAATTCGGCGGCCTGGCCGTCGATTTCTAGGGTTACCAGGCCCAGATAGCGGCCTACGCCGTGGTCGATATGCACCACTGGCGCGCCTTCGCGCAGTTCGGTGAGGTTTTTAATTACCGCATCATTGCTGTCGGCGCGTTTCTCGCGCCGCCGGCGTTGCATCACCCGCTGGCCAAACAGCGGGCTCTCGGCGATCAGCGCCAGTGCCGGTTGTTCCAGCAGCAGGCCGTCGTCCAGCGGCGCAATGCAGATGGCTAGGCGTGCGTCACTGGTGACGAAATCTTCCCAGCTCTCGACCGCTTGCGGGCGCAGTTGCAGGCGCGCCAACAGCTCCAGCAACACCTCGCGGCGGCCGGCGGATTCAGCGGTAAACAGCACGCGGCCGGCAAATTCGTTGAGAAAACGCTCCAAATGGCCCAGCGGCTGATTGGCCTTGGATTCAATCGCCAACTCAGGCAGCGCATGGGCTGGCAAGCGGTGTCGGCCGACGCCAGGGTCTATGTCCTGCTGGCTGACCGCCACCCGTGGCCATTGTTTCAGTCGGGCGAAGCAGTCTTCCACCGGTAGGAACA
>JAURXE010000478.1 GCA_030654635.1 Pseudomonas sp. | reverse complement strand
GATACCCACGCCTTGTCGACCCCGGCCAGTTGCAGCGCGCTGGAAGTGCTGGCGGCCAATGGCGTTGAGGTGATGCTGGCGGCGGACGATGAGTACACGCCGACCCCGGCGATTTCCCACGCAATTCTTTGCTACAACCGTGGCCGCACCAGCCATCTGGCCGATGGCATTGTCATCACGCCGTCGCACAACCCGCCGGAAAGTGGCGGCTTCAAGTACAACCCAACCAATGGTGGCCCGGCCGATACCGAGATCACCCGCTGGATCGAAAACCGTGCCAACGAATTACTCGCAGCCGGCCTGAATGGCGTCAAGCGCATTGGCTACGCCCAGGCCCTGCGCGCGCCCACCACCCATCGCCGGCACGACTATCTGCACCATTACGTGCGCGACCTCAGCAATGTCATCGATATGCAGGCCATCGCCGACTCGGGCTTGCGCCTGGGCGTCGATCCGCTCGGCGGCGCGGGTGTGCACTATTGGTCGGCAATTGCCGAGTACTACAAGCTCAATCTGGACGTGGTGAATAAGCAGGTCGATCCGACCTTCCGTTTCATGACTCTCGACTGGGACGGCCGGGTGCGTATGGACCCGTCCTCCAAGCACGCCATGCAAGGCCTGCTGGCACTCAAAGACCGCTACCAGGTGGCCTTCGCCTGCGACCCCGACCACGACCGCCACGGCATAGTCACGCCAAGCATGGGCTTGCTGCAGCCGAATAATTACCTGGCGGTGAGCATCGATTACCTGTTCCAGAATCGCCCGCAATGGCGCGCCGATGCGGCGATTGGCAAAACCGTGGTGAGCAGTGCGCTGATCGACCGGGTCGCGCGCAAGCTTGATCGACGCCTATATGAGGTGCCGGTGGGCTTTAAGTATTTCGCCCCCGGACTCTTCGATGGCTCGCTCGGTTTCGGTGGCGAAGAAAGCGCCGGGGCGTCGTTCTTGCGCCGCGACGGTACGGTGTGGAGCACCGATAAAGATGGTCTGATCCCAGCCCTGTTGGCCGCCGAAATGACCGCCCGCACCGGCTGTGATCCGGCTGAGCGCTACCAGGCTTTGGTGCGCGAGTTGGGTGAGCCACAGTCGACCCGTATCGACGCCGCCGCGACGCCTGCGCAGAAGAAGCTACTGAGCAAACTGTCGCCCGAGCAAGTGCATTCCACCGAGCTGGCTGGCGAGAAGATCACCCAGATCCTCAGCCACGCGCCGGGCAATAACGAAGCCATCGGTGGCTTGAAAGTGATGACCGAAAACGGCTGGTTCGCCGCAAGACCATCCGGCACCGAAGACATCTACAAGATCTACGCCGAAAGCTTCCTCGGCACCGCGCACTTGGAGCGATTGGTGGCTGAGGCGCAACAGCTGGTCGATGCAGCCATAACGCCTAGCTAAGCCTTCAGTTAACGCCGCTGGCGCCTAGGATCGGGGTCGGCGACCGGCTACCAACACATTTTGCACCCGCACTTGGGTGTCAAACGTGTTGCGGCGCGTGAAGTGTTACTTGGCCTGTTCGCGGCTGGTAATTTGCTGACTGAGTTCGATCAGTTGCTCGCGCATCCAGCGGTTGGCGGGGTCCTGGTCGGTGCTTTCGTGCCAGTACAGATGGGTTTCTTGGGCGGGCACGGCGCTGACTGGCAGCTCCACCGCATGCAGGTCGTGGCGGCGGGCGAAGCTTTCGGTCACGGTCATGGCCATGTCGGTCTGTTGCATCACCATCGAGGCCATCAGGTAGTGCTGCGAGCGCAGGGCAATCTTGCGCTGGATACCCATCTTGCCTAGAGCCAAATCCACCAGGCCAAGGCCACTGCGGCGGCTGGAAATGTGGATATGGGTTAGCGACAGGTATTCATCCAGGCTGAGTTTGTCTTTGGCCAGCGGATGGCCGCGGCGCATGGTGCACACGTAGCGGTCTTCGAATAGCTTGACGTGGCGTACCTGCAAGTCGGTATTCAGCGGCGCATCGACGGCAAAGTCGATACGCCCGGCCGCCAGCTCTTTGGTTGTTTCGCGCCGCCGAGCCAGAAAACTCTCGATCTGCACCGCCGGCGCTTGCCGGCGCAGGCGTTGAAACAGCGGCGGCAGCAGCACGGCTTCGACTAGGTCGGTC
>JAURXE010000477.1 GCA_030654635.1 Pseudomonas sp. | reverse complement strand
GCCGCCATCCCGCCGCGCTCACTCAGCGACTACTAAAGCGAAGCGCGGCTTAATTAGCTCGAGTGAAAACCCAGTACAGTGGTTTCACTCGGGCTGTTAGCGGCGTGGCGGTAAGGGCCGGGTACGACCACTGCCGTCGATGGCGACGAACACCAGCACTGCTTCGGTGACCTTGCGCCAGTCGCCGGAGGCCGGGTCATCGCTCCACACCTCGATCATCAGCTGGATCGAGCTGCGGCCGCTCTCCAATGCCTGGGTGTAAAACGACAGCTGCGATCCGACTGCCACCGGCACCAGAAAGGCCATGCGGTCGATGGCTACGGTAGCCACCCGGCCGCCGGCGATTTTGCTGGCCATGGCGGTGCCGGCGAGGTCCATCTGCGCCACCAGCCAACCGCCGAAAATATCGCCAAAACCGTTGGTTTCACGGGGCAGGGCGGTGATTTGCAAGGCCAAATCGCCTTGTGGGATTGGATCTTCTTGTTCGAGTTCGTGCATGCCTGGGAGCCTCTGCCCCTGATTTTTTATTAAATGGCACGGATAAGCATAAAACCCGCCGGATAACGCAGGTTTCGTCGATGCGCAGTATATCGAGGCGCGCCCGCGGAAACGATGACGCTGTGGTTTATTTGCTCCAGTCGGCGGACTAATGGTGTCAGCCTGTGTCGGCGGCGAGCAATTTGCTATGGTGCGGGCCGGTCTGAATTCGTTGAGTGAGAAGCCTGTATGCCCCCTGTGCTAGCCCCTGAGCCGGTCGCCGCCCGGCCGTTGAACCGCAGTGATTACAAAACCCTGTCGCTGTCGGCGCTGGGTGGCGCGCTGGAGTTTTACGACTTCATCATCTTCGTGTTTTTTGCCGCGGTGGTCGGCAAGTTGTTCTTCCCGCCTGACTTGCCCGAGTGGCTGCGCCAGCTGCAAACCTTCGGCATCTTCGCCGCCGGCTACCTGGCGCGGCCCTTGGGCGGCATAGTGCTGGCGCATTTTGGCGATTTGCTTGGGCGTAAGCGGATGTTCACCCTGAGCATTTTTATGATGGCGGTACCGACCCTGTTGATGGGGTTGCTGCCGACCTACGCACAAATTGGTGTTTGGGCGCCGCTCTGCCTGTTGCTACTGCGCATCGTGCAGGGCGCGGCGATTGGCGGTGAAGTGCCGGGCGCCTGGGTGTTTGTCGCCGAGCACG
>JAURXE010000466.1 GCA_030654635.1 Pseudomonas sp. | reverse complement strand
GCCGCCCAATTCGTCGCGGCCAATCCGACTCAACAAGCCGAGCTGCTCGAAAGCTGGGCCGCACAACCCGTGCCCGCCCGTCTGCCACTGCTCGACGCCCTGCAACAAGGCCAAATCGGCAGTGACCGCAGCAAGGCGCCCTACCTCAAGCGGGACGGCGCTTGGCAAGCCGCCGAAGGTGGCGCTGAAGCGACCGAAACACCTAAGCCACTGCGCCTGAATAACCGTTTGCGCGGCCTGCTGGCCACCACCCTAGCCAGCCATCAACTGCTGGCCGACGAGCCGGCCGTGCGTTTGAGCGCCGCTCAACTGCTGCAAAAAAACGCCAAACCGGCGCAGCTTGAGTTGCTCAATGCGCGGGTCGCCAGCGAAACCAATGACGCGGTAAAAGGCGCGCTGTCGCTGGCCCTGGCCAATCTGCAACTGGTCGACCCCAACCCGGCGGTGCGCCTGCAAGCGGTGCGCCTGCTCGGTGAAACCGGCGAACCGCTGGCCCGTACGCGCCTAGAAAGCCTGCTGACTGACAACCGCGAAACCGAGGCCCAGGTGCGTACCGCCGCCGAAACCAGTTTGGCGCAGGTCAAGCGCCGCCTACTGGTCGGCGAGTTGCTCAGCCAGGCCTTTAGCGGTCTATCGCTGGGTTCGATCCTATTACTCGCCGCCCTCGGCCTGGCGATCACCTTCGGCCTGCTCGGCGTGATCAATATGGCCCATGGCGAGATGCTGATGCTCGGCGCCTACAGCACTTATATGGTGCAAATTGCCTTGCAGAAACTCGCCCCGGACTACTTGGCCCTCTACCCAATAGTCGCCCTGCCGATTGCTTTCTTGGTCACGGCCTGCATCGGCATGGCCCTGGAACGCACGGTGATCCGCCACCTCTATGGCCGCCCACTGGAAACCCTGCTGGCGACCTGGGGCATCAGCCTGATCCTGATCCAGTTGGTACGCATGCTGTTCGGCGCGCAAAACGTCGAAGTGGCCAACCCTGACTGGCTGTCCGGCGGCGTGCAGGTGCTGCCAAATTTAGTCCTGCCCTACAGCCGTCTGGTAATTATCGGCTTCGCGCTGTTTGTCGTCGTATTGACTTGGCTGCTGCTGAACAAAACCCGTCTGGGCCTGAACGTGCGCGCCGTCACCCAGAACCGCAACATGGCGGCCTGCTGTGGCGTGCCCACCGGCCGGGTCGACATGCTCGCCTTCGGCCTCGGCTCGGGTATCGCCGGTCTCGGCGGCGTGGCCCTGAGCCAAATCGGCAACGTTGGCCCGGATCTGGGCCAGAGCTACATCATCGACTCATTCCTGGTGGTGGTGCTCGGCGGGGTCGGCCAACTGGCCGGCAGCGTGATGGCGGCCTTTGGCTTAGGGATTGCCAATAAGATTCTCGAGCCGCAGATCGGCGCCGTGCTGGGCAAGATCCTAATCCTCGCGCTGATCATTTTGTTTATCCAGAAACGACCCCAAGGTCTTTTTGCACTGAAAGGACGGGTGATCGACTGATGACTATGCCAATCAACCAAACCCTACTGGCACGCGCCAGCGCCAAGCTCGGCCCACAGACCAGCCTGGCGCTTGGCCTGCTGGTGTTGGCCTTGCTGCTGGCCATGCCGTTGCTGCATCTGCTGCCAGCCGACAATCCGCTGCAAGTCTCGGCCTACACCCTGACCCTGCTCGGCAAAATTCTCTGCTACGCCGTGGTGGCCCTGGCGTTGGATCTGGTCTGGGGTTACGCCGGCCTGCTGTCGCTCGGCCACGGCCTGTTCTTTGCGCTGGGCGGTTACGCGATGGGCATGTACCTGATGCGCGAAAGCGCAGGCGATCAGCTGCCGGCCTTTATGACCTTTTTGTCCTGGACCGAGTTGCCTTGGTACTGGACCGGCACCCAGCATTTCCTCTGGGCCATGTGCCTGGTGGTATTGGCACCAGGCCTGTTGGCACTGGTGTTTGGCTTCTTCGCCTTTCGCTCACGAATCAAGGGCGTGTATTTCTCGATCATGACCCAGGCGCTGACCTTCGCCGGCATGCTGCTGTTTTTCCGCAATGAAACCGGCTTTGGCGGCAACAACGGTTTCACCAACTTCCGCAGCATTCTCGGCTTCGACATCACCGCCCAGGCCACCCGCGCCACGCTGTTTTTTGCCATCGTGGTGCTGCTGGTTGGCAGCCTGTGGCTGGGCTTCAAGCTGGCCCGCAGCAAGTTCGGCCGGGTACTCACCGCCCTGCGCGATGCCGAGAACCGTCTGATGTTTTGCGGCTACGACCCACGCGGCTACAAGCTGTTTATCTGGGTACTAAGCGCCGTGCTCTGTGGTCTGGCCGGCGCCCTGTATGTGCCGCTGGTGGGCATCATCAACCCGAGTGAAATGTCGCCGACCAACTCCATCGAGGCTGCGGTGTGGGTCGCCCTTGGCGGTCGCGGCACGCTGATCGGCCCGCTGCTCGGCGCCGGCCTGGTGAATGGTATGAAGAGCTGGTTCACCGTGGCCTTTCCCGAGTATTGGCTGTTTGCCCTCGGCTTTCTGTTTATCGTCGTCACCCTTTATCTGCCCCACGGCGTGATCGGTTTATTGCGCAGAGGCAAAGATCAATGAGAGTCGCTCCGGTGCCTGAAATCATGCTCGAACCCGCCTACGACCCCAACACCGACGCCGGCAGCAGCCGCGAAGCCCTGGGCCTCGGCAGTGCCGCCGGTAAAGGACTGGATGTGCGCCATGGCACCATCCTGACCCTGGAAGACATCAACCTCAGCTTCGACGGCTTCAAGGCGCTGAACAACCTCAACCTGTATATCGGCGTCGGTGAACTGCGCTGCATCATCGGCCCCAACGGCGCTGGCAAAACCACCATGATGGACGTGATCACCGGCAAGACACGCCCCGACAGCGGCCGCGCTTTCTTCGGCGAAACCCTCGACCTGACCCGCATGAGTGAAGTCGAAATCGCCCAATCCGGCATCGGCCGCAAGTTCCAGAAGCCGACCGTGTTCGAAGCCCTGAGCGTGTTTGAAAACCTCGAACTGGCGCTGAAAACCGACAAGTCGGTATGGGCCAGCCTGCGCGCCAGACTTAGCGGCGAACAACGCGACCGGATCGACGCAGTGCTCGCCACCATTCGCCTGGACAGCTCACGTAACAGGCCCGCCGGCCTGCTGTCCCACGGCCAGAAGCAGTTTCTCGAAATCGGCATGCTGCTGGTGCAGGAGCCGCAGCTATTGCTGCTGGATGAACCGGTGGCCGGCATGACCGATGCGGAAACCGAGTTCACCGCCGAGCTGTTCAAGTCACTGGCGCGCAAGCATTCGCTGATGGTGGTCGAGCACGACATGGGCTTTGTCGGCAGCATCGCCGACCACGTCACCGTGCTGCACCAGGGCAGCGTGCTGGCCGAAGGTTCGCTGGATCAGGTGCAGGCTAATGAACGGGTGATCGAAGTGTATTTGGGGCGCTGAACCCTAGGGTGGATGGCGCTTTATCCATCCACCACGAATACCCCACGGTGGATCGGTGAAGCGTGATCCACCCTACGCATAAACAAGGACATCGCCATGCTGCAAGTCCAACAACTGCATCAATACTACGGCGGCAGCCATATCCTCCGAGGCCTGTCGTTCGAAGCCAAGGTCGGCGAAGTCACCTGCCTGCTCGGCCGTAACGGCGTGGGCAAGACCACCCTGCTGAAATGCCTGATGGGCCTGCTGCCGGCAGCACGCGGCGCGGTGCACTGGGAAGACCAGATCATTACCGGCCTCAAGCCACACCAGCGGGTGCATGCCGGCATCGCCTATGTGCCGCAGGGCCGGGAAATCTTCGGCCGCCTGACGGTAGAGGAAAACCTGCTGATGGGGCTGTCACGCTTTCCCGGCAGCGAGGCCAAAGTGGTACCCGAATTTATCTACGAGCTGTTCCCGGTACTGCGCGAAATGAAGCACCGCCGCGGCGGCGACCTGTCCGGCGGCCAGCAGCAACAGCTGGCCATCGGTCGCGCACTGGCGAGCAAACCACGCCTGCTGATTCTCGACGAGCCCACCGAAGGCATTCAGCCCTCAGTAATCAAAGAGATCGGCGCAGTGATCAAAAAGCTCGCCGAACGCGGCGACATGGCCATTTTGCTGGTCGAGCAGTTCTACGACTTTGCCGCCGAACTGGCCGACCAATACCTGGTGATGAGCCGTGGCGAGATAGTCCAGCAAGGCCGTGGCGAAACCATGGACGCCGATGGCGTTCGCGGCCTGGTGGCGATTTGAACTCAATATGAACGCACCGCTGACCACCACCCTGTTCACCCCCAGCTGGCACGCCGAGCTGGAGCTGGCCTATGGTCGTTTCGGCGAAAGCACCCGGCCCACCCAGCGCCGTCACTGTGGCCCGCTGCGGGTGCAAAAGCACCTGTACGCCGAAGGCCCGGAGGTCTGCCAGCACATCATCGTCCATCCGCCGGGCGGGATTGCCGGCGGTGACCGATTGGACATTGCGGTGGATGTCGGCGCCGCTGCCTGGGCGCAACTGACCAGCCCCGGTGCCGCCAAGTGGTACCGCGCCGCCGGCCCGGCCTATCAGCAGCTGACACTCAAGGTCGGCGCCGGCGCGACGCTGGAATGGCTGCCGCAGGAAAGCATCGTCTACGCCGGCGCCCAGGCTGAACTGAGCACCCGCATCGATCTCGAAAGCGACGCGCGGCTGTGCTACTGGGACATCATCGCCCTCGGCCGCCCGGCCAGTGGTGAGCGCTTCGCCAGCGGCCATTTCCAGGCGCACCTGGATATCTACCGCGACGGCCAACTGCTCTGGCACGAACGCCAGCGCCTCATTGGCAACGACGGCTTGCTCGACTCACCGATTGGCCTGGCCGGGCAGCCGGTGTTCGCCACCCTGCTAATCAGCGGCGAGATCGATGCCGAACTCTTGCAGCGCTGCCGCGAAATTCCCTCACCGGTGCGCGGCGACCTTAGCCAACTGCCTGGCTTACTGGTGGCCCGCTGTCTGGCCGGCGAAGCGCTGCAGGCGCGCGCCTGGCTGATCGAACTCTGGCGCCTGGTGCGCCCCGAATTATTTGGACGCGCTGCCGTCCCGCCACGCATCTGGAGCACCTGACCCATGGATTTAACCCCCCGCGAAAAAGACAAACTGCTGATCTTTACCGCAGGTTTGGTG
>JAURXE010000462.1 GCA_030654635.1 Pseudomonas sp. | reverse complement strand
CCGAGGGTCACGCCTTGGCGGTTATGCAGGCCGCAGCTGACCAAGTGAATCATTGGGCTGTCGAGGCTGCGCAGCAGACTTTGCAACGGCCCGGCTTGATCAAAGCCCAGGGCTACCACCGCACTTTCGTCACCACGGGCCTGGCCGCTGAGCCAGTCAGGCAGGCTGGGATCGTTGCTGTGGTAACTGCTCAGCGGGTGCTCGTTGAGGTCTTGTTGCACACCATCGAGGATCAGCGCCTGAGGGATCAGTTGACCGCTCTCCGGCTCGATTAAATACAGGAGGCCACCGCTGGCCTTGCCGATGCTGACGGTCTCATCGAGCACCCGTTGCAGCAAGTTATCGAAGCGTTTTTCGGCCGATAAGCTGGCGGCAATCTCGAGAAAACTGGCGATGGTGTCTTTCATGCGGTTCATCGACCGCGCTAGGCGGTCGACTTCCAGCAGGGGCGAGCGACCACTGGCCGGATAGTTAAAGTCAAAGCGTTGAATTGCTTCGGCTTCCAATACCAGCGCCTTCAGTGGTTTGACCACGCTGCGCGAGGCCAGCCAGCCGACCGGCAGGCACAAGAACAGGGTAGCCAGGGTGATGATCGCGCCCTGCCAGCGAATGCGGTAAGCATCGGCCAACAGTTCGTCTTCGGGCACCAGCAGCGCCAACTCCAGGCCTTGTGGGCCGCCCTCGTTGATATGGGTGCGGGCGACAATCCAGTCGCGCTTGTTCAGGCGCAAATGGCCCTGCTGCAGTTGGTTAGTGGCGTTTAATAACGCGGCCAGTGGGGCACTGAGTTCGGCGGCCTTGAGCAGTTGCACGCTGCTGCCGGTTTCTACCAGCAGCGTTTGCCGCCCCGGATAAGCAATGGCGTCGCCGTCGCTGTCGAACAGCAGCACTTCGGTGCTCGGGGTGATTTGGTGCTTGCTCAGGGTGGCAGACAGGTCGTCGAGGGTTAGGTCGGCGGCCAGCACTATGTTGAGGCCGACATTGCGGGCCAAGGTGGTGCCGACTTGCTTGCTGGAGAAAAATCCATAGGGCGCGGTGGTGATTTGCTCGGCATCGCTGAGCGCACTCTGATACCAGGGGCGCGAGCGCGGGTCGAAGTCCTCACCGCTGCGCTGGATATGGCGCAGCAAATTCAAGTTTTGATCAAAAAAACGGTAACTCGACTGCACGGCACCATCGCTGTGTTCGATGGTCCAGAGTTGAAAGGCGGCATTCGGCGGCGCTTCAAAGAGCTGCCGGAACGCAGCAGTGCGCAGGGGCCGCAGCATGAAAAAATCGCCATTCGGATAGCCCAGATACAGCGCGGCGAGCTTGGGGTTGTCGTTTAGGGCTTGGGCGAAGGGCGCCAATAATGCTTGCCGCTCGCTGGGTTGCGCCTTGCGGGTGCTGGGGTCAAGCGCCAGCAAACTGAGCAATTGCCGAATGGGCGTGTAGGTGTGGTCGAGATCCAAGCGCACTTCAGTTGAAATGCGCTCAAAGAGTTTCTCGCTGCTGGAAAGAATAATGCTGCTGGTTTGCTGGTAGTTGAACACCCCCATGACAATCCCGGTGGCCAGCAGCAGCAGGGTAAACAGCGCGCTGATGTGTACATGCAGTGGAAAGCGACGGGCAGTTGCGGGATTGGCTTTGGCCATAGCATTAGCGTCCAATTTGCTGGGAGGGGCGGACACAAGCATAGATGGACTGGGGTGCAACTGCGCAGATAGGTCGCCAAGTGTGATCGGCGACCGGTCCAGGGCTTAAACCGGGCTGGAACGGCCGGTCATTTCGCGGGCCATTTCGGTGGCATAGCTGTCGGTCATGCCGCCGATAAAGTCGATCATCCGTAAGAATGACTGATACAGCGGCCAGCTCGGGTCGGGGGCGTTATTGCCGAGCAAGTCGAGAATCCGCCGGCTCTTGAACGACGGCGTGCGGCCGCCATGTTGCTCCACCGCCGCGCCGCAAAAAGCATTTAGCAGAATCTCCAGGGTGGTGTAAGCGCCGATTTCGTGCAGGGTTTTGCGCTTGTCCTGGAAGATTTTCTTGCGCGCCAGGTCTTTGGCTTCCAGTACGCAGCGTTTGGCCGGACCGTGCATGTGCTCGACCAAGTCGCCCTCCAGATGACCGGCTAACAGCGCTTGCTGCTGTTCGACAAAGGCTCGCGCCGCAGCATTGGTCAGGTGTTCGATGGCTTTGCCGCGCAGAATCGCCAGTTTGCGCCGCCGCGAATCGTTGGGGCCGAGCTGGCGATAGGTTTCCGGCAAGTCGTCGCCGACCAGATTGAGCAGCAGGGCTTCGACTTCGCGGTACTCGAGCAGATCCATTTCCAGGCCATCTTCCAAGTCGATCAAGCCGTAGCAGATGTCATCGGCGGCTTCCATCAAGTACACCAGCGGGTGGCGCGCCCAGCGTTGGTCTTCGATCTGTGGCAAGCCGAGCTTGCTGGCGATTTGCTCCAATATTGACAGCTCGCTTTGGTAGCAGCCGAACTTGTGCTTCTTATAGCCCAGGGCCTGTGCATGGCGGGCGGTCCAGGGGTATTTGAGGTAGGTGCCCAGAGTTGCGTAGGTCAGCCGGGTGCCGCCATCGAACTGGTGATATTCCAGCTGGGTCAGTACGCGAAAGCCTTGGGCGTTGCCTTCAAAGTTAAGAAAGTCGCCGCGCTCGGCCTCGCTCATCGCATCCAGCCAGCCGCGCCCGGCGGCCTGCTGAAACCAATGGCGGATGGCATCTTCACCGGAGTGGCCAAAGGGCGGGTTGCCAATGTCGTGGGCCAGGCACGCCGACTGCACGATCATGCCCATGTCACTCGGGTCACACCAATCGGGCAGCTCACCGCGCAGCACTTCGCCGACGCGCATGCCCAGCGAGCGGCCGACGCAACTGACTTCCAGCGAGTGGGTCAGGCGTGTGTGGATATGGTCGTTGCTCGACACCGGGTGCACTTGGGTCTTGCGCCCCAGACGGCGAAAGGCGCCGGAGAAAATGATGCGGTCATGGTCTTTGTGAAACGGGCTGCGACCGAGTTCATCGGCGCTGTGCAGCGGTTTACCAAGACGTTCGCGGGTAAGCAGGGTTTGCCAATCCAAAACTGATCCTCGCCATTGAGTGGCTATTAGATCCTTAGCTTCGGTGTTCGCTTGCGCGCCTGCAAGTATTACCAGCCATAACGGAGCAGCCCCTCAATACGAGGGGCTGGCAAGGGTTATTCAGGAGCCAGTTGACTGGCGCTGAGTTGGTGTTCTTCACCGGCGTAATAGGCCCGCACGCGCGGGTCCATCACCGCCCGCCAGAGTGGCGGAATTAACGCTAGCACCACCATGCCAGCATAACCATTGGGCAGTTGCGGGCTGCTTTCGTGGTGGCGCAGCACCTGATAGCGGCGTTTTGCGTAGGCGTGGTGATCGGAGTGGCGTTGCAGATGGAACAGGAACAGGTTGGTCAGCAGGAAGTTGCTGTTCCACGAATGGGCTGGCCCGGTTCTTTCATAGCGACCGTTTTCCAGCTTGCGCCGGTGCAAGCCGTAGTGTTCGAGGTAGTTGACGATCTCCAGCAAGGTCACGGCCACCAGGCTTTGACCGAGAAAAAACGCCAAGCCCAGCCAGCCAAAGACCAGGGTAAAGCCGAGGGCGAAGGTTGCGCTGAGGGCATACCACCAGATCAATTCATTGTGCGCCGACTGGGCCGGCAGGCCCTTGCGCTTAAGGCGCTCGGCTTCCAGCTTCCAGGCATTCAGAAAGTTGTGTTTGTAGGCATGCGGCAAGAAGCTGTACAGGCTTTGCCCGAAGCGCGAAGAGGAGGCGCACTCCGGAGTTGAAACATGCACATGATGGCCGCGCACATGCTCAACTTTAAAGCCGGCGTAGCAGACGGCGGCCAGCAAGATGGCGCCGGCGTTTTGCTCGATGGCCGGGTCTTTGTGCACCAGCTCGTGGGCCACGGTGATGCCAATGGCGCCCATCACAATGCCCACCGAGAGCGTCCAGCCCAATTGTCCCAGCCAGCTCCATTCGAGGTTATTGGCCAGAATCCAGCCGGCCCAGCTAAGCATGCCAAGCAAGATCGGCACGCAGGCCAGGGTCAGCAGGCGGTAATAGAACTCGCCCTCCAGTTGCGGCACCTGCAGGCTTTCCTCCGGGTTGGCCGGGTCGCGGCCGAGCAGGGCATCGACAAAGGGAATCAGGCCAAAAATCACCGCCGGCACATGAAAGCTCCTGGCATCGGCATGGCTGCTGCCTTGCGTTTGGTAATAGCTCAGGGGTACTAAAGCGACCGGCAGCAGCCAGAACCAGTAGCCGATCTTTTTTAAGCTGAGCATCCAGTCGGATGAGCGGGTTGCAAACATGGTGGGCTCCTCGGGGCGTGATCTTTGTCGTTTTTGTTGTTGGATTGTCGGACAATTATTGCCGGCAATTGCGCTTCACCCAGCCTATCTTTAGCACGGCAGCGCTTAGGGTCCCCGGGGTGGCTGGGTAACACCCTGTGTTACACTCGCCGCCCTGCGTGGCAGACCATTTAAAGGAAC
>JAURXE010000452.1 GCA_030654635.1 Pseudomonas sp. | reverse complement strand
CGAAGATATCGACCCGCAGCAGTTCAGCGCGTTGGGCCCCGCGCCTTTGGCCTCGCGCAAACTCAATGAGCATTTGCATCAGCACTTTATTAAGGAGCTCGCTAAAGATGAGCGATTTACAGCTGGAAATTAAGCACCTGATCATCGATGCCCTGGGCCTCGAAGACATTGCCGCAGAAGATATAGGTGCAGACTTGGCGTTATTCGGTGAAGGCCTGGGCCTGGACTCGGTCGACGCCCTGGAACTGGGTCTGGCGCTGCAAAAACGCTTTGGCATCAAGATCGACGCCGACGCCAAGGACACCCGCAGTCACTTCGCCAATGTGGCCAGTCTGGCGGCTTTCGTTGCCTCGCAACAGCCCGCCTGAGGAGCCCTAGATGCAAACCCATGATGAAGTGTTCGCCATCCTGCGCACCGCGCTGATCGAGCTGTTTGAACTGGTGCCCGAGCAAATCAGCCTCGAAGCCAATCTGTATGACGACCTGGAAATCGACAGCATCGATGCCGTCGACCTGATCGATCATATCAAGCGTCAGACCGGCAAGAAGATTGCCGCCGAAGAGTTCAAGGCCGTGCGCACCGTTGGTGACGTGGTCGAGGCGGTGCTGCGGGTCGTTAACACGCCGGCTGCCAACTAGGTCCATGAGTCGTTTATCTGTGCTCGAAGCCTTGCTGTGGCTCGTCAACGCGTCAGTCACCCGCCAACTAAACCCATGAGCCGTTTATTTAGCCTGCTGCTGCTGGTGGTCGGGCTGCTCTATCCGTTCGCCGTGTATTACGGCATTCAGCACCTCTCGCCCCGATTGTTTGCCGCAGTGCTCGGCGGCTTATGGCTGGCCCGGGTGCTGAGCAACAGTGGCAAACCCGGCAATCGTTGGATGGCCGCCTGCGCCTTGGGTTTTTGCCTGCTGCTCGGTGTGGCCGGCGAGCCGGTATTGCTGCGTTGGTACCCGGTGCTGATCAGCGGCATGTTGCTGGCGCTGTTTGGCCTGAGCCTGAAATTTGGCCCGCCGATGGTCGAGCGTCTGGCGCGCTTGCGCGAACCTGAGTTGCCGGCCGTGGCGGTGCGTTATACCCGCCAAGTGACCAAAGTCTGGGTCGGCTTCTTTCTGGCTAACGCGTTGGTGGTGGTGGGGCTCAATCTGTGGGCGCCGCTGAGCTGGTGGGCGCTGTATACCGGGCTGATTTCCTATGGCCTGATCGGCCTGCTGTTTGCCGGCGAATGGCTGGTGCGTCAGCGGGTGAGGCGCCTCGGATGAGCTGGATAAATCTCGAACAACTGCTGCTGGCTGGTCATTCCGATCGTCCGGTGAGCTTCGCGCCGGCCTTGGATCAGGCCGCTGTGCGCGCTCGCGCCCTGAGCTTCGCCGCCGCCCTGCAAGCGCGCGGTGTGCAGCGGCTGGCGCTGTACCTGGACGATGCCGCCGAGCTGGCTATCGCCCTGTTCGGCGCTTGGCGCGCCGGGGTCAGTGTGCTGTTGCCGGCCGATGATCTGCCCCAGACCCGTGAGCAACTGGCCGGCCAGTGCGACCTGTGGCTCGACAGCCTGGAAGGTCTTGAGGCCGAGCCGCTGGCGCCGGCCATGCTGGACCTCGACCAGTGTCGCCTGACGCTCTGCACCTCCGGCTCCAGTGGCGCCGCCAAGCTGATCGACAAGAGCCTGCGGCAGTTGGCCAACGAAGTGACGGCGCTGGAGCAACTGTGGGGCACCGAGTTAGCCGACGCCACTGTGGTCGCTAGCGTCTCGGCGCAACATATCTACGGCTTGTTGTTTTGCGTGCTCTGGCCGCTGTGTGCCGGCCGGCCATTTCTGCGCCACGCTCAGCCGTTTCCGGAAGACCTGCAGCGGGAAAGCCTGCAGCAGTCCGATTTTGTCTGGGTGGCCAGCCCGGCGCTGCTCAAACGCATGGGTGACAACCTCGACTGGCCGGCACTCAGTCGCGTGCGTCAGGTGTTTTCCTCCGGCGGCCCGTTGCCGGCCGAGGCCGCGCAGTTGTTGCAGCAGCGCCTCGGTC
>JAURXE010000383.1 GCA_030654635.1 Pseudomonas sp. | reverse complement strand
TGCTGATCTGCACGGTCAGCGCGCATTGCTGCAATGCCTGATGGGTGCGTGGGCTGTCCGGGGTGGCCTGGGCGAAGTTGCCGCCCAGGCCGATAAACACGCGGGCAGCACCTTCGAGCATGGCGTTGATCGCATCCACGGTGTTGTGGCCAGGCTGGCGCGGCGGCTGAAACTGAAAGCGCTGCTCGAGTGCATCGAGAAACGCCGCCGGCGGTTGTTCGTTGATGCCCATGGTGCGGTCGCCCTGCACATTGCTGTGGCCGCGCACTGGGCACAGGCCGGCGCCGGGGCGACCGAGGTTGCCGCGCAGCAACAACAGGTTGGCGATTTCCTGAATGGTCACCACCGAGTGATGGTGCTGGGTGATGCCCATGGCCCAGCACATAATCACCCGCTCGGCGTTGCGATAGAGCCGCGCCGCCTGCTCGATCTCGGCTTGGCGCAGGCCCGATTGCGCCTCGATATGCGCCCAGTCACTGGCATCCACGGCGGCCAGGTAGGCGTCGATGCCGCTGCAATGCTCGGCGATAAATGCGTGGTCAAACACGCTGCCCGGCGCTTCGCGCTCCCACTGCAATAAGCACTTGGCCATGCCGCGCAGCACCGCCATGTCACCGCCCAGCGCCGGGCGAAAGAACGCGGTGTTCAGCGGTTCGGAGCCGTTGCTGAGCATCTCCAACGCATGTTGCGGGTGCTGAAAACGCTCCAGCCCGCGTTCTTTTAATGGGTTGAAACATACCACCTGGGCGCCGCGTTGCACCGCCTCGCGGAGCGGTTCGAGCATCCGTGGATGGTTAGTGCCGGGGTTCTGGCCGAGCACAAAAATCGCGTCGCTGTGCTCGAAATCGGCGAAGGTCACCGTGCCTTTGCCGACCCCGACGCTCTGGCCTAGGGCCACGCCGCTGGCCTCGTGGCACATGTTCGAGCAATCGGGAAAGTTGTTGGTGCCGAAGGCGCGGACGAACAATTGATAGAGGTAGGCCGCCTCGTTGCTGGCCCTGCCTGAGGTGTAAAACTCTGCCTGATTGGGGCTGTCCAGCGCGTGCAAATGTTCGGCGATCAGGGCAAAAGAGGCGTCCCAATTGATCGGTAAATAGTGGTCGGTGGCCGCGTCATAGCGCATCGGTTCGGTCAGTCGGCCCTGGTATTCCAGCCAGTAATCACTTTGCTCGCGCAGTTGGCTGACGCTGTAACGGGCGAAGAAGGCGGCGTCTACCGCGCGCTTGGTGGCTTCCCAATTGACCGCCTTGGCGCCGTTCTCGCAGAACTTGATGCGCCCGTCTTCCGGCGAGTCGCCCCAGGCGCAACCGGGGCAGTCGAAGCCGCCGTGCTGGTTGGTTTTCAGCAGAGCGCGCAGGTTCTTGAATGGTTGCTTACTGTCCAGCCAGGCGTGGGCCACGCTGCGCAATGCGCCCCAGCCGGCGGCTGCGCCGCGATAGGGTTTATAGCGTGGGTTTAGCGGTTGCAGGCTCATGGCTGGGGCTCTTCGGCGCAGATGGCGGACGGCGCCGGGCTGTAGACCCGTGGCGCGCTGTGTTGGGGCAGGTGGATCAAGTTCAGGTTGTGCTGGCGCGCCCAGTCGACCGTCAACGCGGTGGGCGCCGACAGGCTGACCAGGGTGCTGATGCCGCCACGCACCGCCTTGTGAATCAACTCCAGGCTGCAGCGGCTGGTGACCACAACAAAGCCATTGCGGCGTTCGAGCCGCTGGCGCTGCAGAGCACCGAGCAATTTATCCAGGGCGTTATGCCGGCCAATGTCTTCGCGACACAGGGCGATTTCGCCACGGCCATCGACAAATACCGCCGCATGCAGGGCGCCACTGTCACGGGCCAGGGACTGCGCGGCGCCGATGCGGGCACGTAGGTTCTGCAGCTGGGCGGCTGGCGGTAGCGCCGCCTTTGGCAAAACCGGCAGCTGTGGCAGGGCTTGGGCCAGCGACTCGACGCCGCACAGGCCGCAGCCACTGTTGCCAGCCAGTTGCCGGCGCTGTTGTTTGAGGCTCCAGAAGGCGCGGGCGCTGATGCTTAGTTCGACTTGGCGGGTGCTGCCGGTACCGCTCAGGCGAATATCATAGATATCGTCGATGGAGTTGAGCAGGCCGCTGCCGAGGCTGAAGCCGACGGCGAAGTCTTCAAGATCGCTGGGCGAGACCATCATTACCGCCTGGCTGATGCCGTTGTAGCTGATCGCCAGTGCGCACTCCTGGGCCAGCACCGACGTGGCCTGTGGGCCGTCGGCTTGCGCGTAGGCATAGGTGCTGGGAGCTGGGGCTGCGGGCGGGTAGACGGCAAGTTGGCATGACATGACAGGCACCTGCGGCGAATTGACTCAGCCAGCCTAGGCCTTTCGCCGGTGGGCGTCTAATCACTAGCGCCGATGTGTTGATCGATTTGCTCTATCGGTCGGCGCTGGGGCGCAATTCATCCGCCAGCGCCCGCCGTGCTTCCTCGAAACACGCCTCGGCCAGTGCCGAGCGCGGTGCACTGCGGCGCAGAATCAGCCCCAGTGGGGCGAGGGTGTGGGCCTGGTCAATCGGTAGCAGGCGCAAGTGCGGATTGCCGCTGTCCAACCCGCTGTTGAGTGGCATCACCGCGCAACACAGGCCAGCGCCCACTGCTTGCAGCAGGTGCTGCACCGAGTCGCTTTCCAGCAACGGCTGGGCGGTCAGGCCGCGGCTGCGAAAGCCGTGATCTATCGATTGGCGAAAGTGCATGCCGCTGGACAGCAACCCAAGGGGCAGCGGCTGCAGTTGCTCCCAGCTGAGGCTGGCCTGGGTGAAGCTGAAATGCCGCTGGTCATGCAGCAGGCCCATGCGGGTGTCGGCCAGCTCTAGGCTGTCGAATTGCTCGCGGGCCAGACGGTCGAGATAAGCCAGACCGAGGTCGAGCTGATTGCGCGTCAGGCCTTCGAGAATTTGCTCGCTGCTCAGGGCAAACAGCTGAAAACGCAGGTTTGGGTGC
>JAURXE010000438.1 GCA_030654635.1 Pseudomonas sp. | reverse complement strand
GGAAGCCCCCGGCCAGCCCTTCGATGCCGGTGCCGAAAGCGTGTTTCACAACCCCACCTGGCGCGGCGGTTTCAAAGTGCCTTCGCTGCGCAACATCGCCCAGACCGCGCCCTATATGCATAACGGCGCGTTCAGCAACCTGCGCGACGCCAGCGAGTTCTACACCAAGGGCCGCGGCCACGCTCTGCCAAAGGAAGAGCAAGCGCGCATGGTCCTGCACTGGCACATCTGGGAACCCAAGCTGGCAGATCTGGAACTGGATCGCCTGGTGGACTTCATGCAGACCCTCACCGATGAAAGCTTCACCCCGGCCATACCCACCCAGGTGCCATCCGGTTTAACCCCCGGTGGGCGCCTGCCGGCCGCCCTGCAGGGCGCCACCAACACCGCCGTACGTCTTGTGTCACAAGGAGAATAATAATGGGCAAGAAGATCATCAGCGCCATCGCCGCCGTCGGCCTGCTCGCCGCCGGCGTCTACCTCGGCAGCCAACTCGGCAGCGATAACAGCGCCACCATCGTCGGAGGTGCCGATCGCTATGCGCAAAAATCCGGGGCGACCAGCGCCGCCGTCGGCAGCATGGCCAAATCGGTCGGTGCCAGTGGCAAGGGCCAGGTGCATGCGGTGCGCGACGGCGAATCGATCCAGGCGGCGGTGCAGAAAGCCCAGCCAGGCGACGTGATCCAGGTGTATCCCGGCACCTACAAGGAGACCGTGTACATCGACAAGGACGACATCCTGCTCAGCGGCGTGATCGTCGACGGCCAGTGGCCGACCATGGAAGGCGGGCAAAAGCTCAACGATGCGGTGCTCTATTCGGGCAACAACATCACCGTCGAAAACCTGCACATCACCCATTACAAGGGCAATGCGATCATGGGTCAGGCCGGCAACAACTTCCTGATCCGCAACAACCGGGTGATCGACACCGGCGTCTACGGCATCTTCCCGCAACTGGGCAAGAATGGCCTGGTCAGCAATAACGTGCTCAGCGGCATCGAAGACGCGGCCATCTACATCGGCATGTGCGACAACGTGCACGTCAATAACAACGAGGTGTTCGCCAACGTCGCCGGTATCGAGATCGAAAACTCCCGGCACTCCATCGTCGAGAACAACAAGGTCTACAACAACACCGGCGGCATCCTCGCGTTCATTACCCCAGGGCTGCCGATCAAAACCACCTTCGACGTGATCATTCGCAACAACTTCATCACCGACAACAACCACCCCAACTTCGGCGCACCGGGCTCGATCGTCTCCGGCGTACCGGCGGGCACCGGCATCATCGTCATGGCCGCCGACGAGGTGACCATCGAGAACAACATCATCAGCGGCAACAAGAACGTCGGCATCGTCATCACCGACCATGACAGCTTCGCCAACATCACCAAAGACCCGGACTCCGACCCGCACTCGGACAAGGTCTCGATCCTCAACAACCTGATGTTCAACAACGGCGCCGAACCCATCGACGAAATCAAGGCGCTCAAAATCGCCAGCCTGACCAGCGGCCCCGTCGACATCATCAGCGTCGGCACCAGCCGCGACAGCTGCCTGCTCAACCCGCGCCAGTACCCAACCCTGGGCACCAAGAGCTTCGGCACCTGCGGTTTCTCCACCACCGCCGACACCGTCACTTACCTGCTGCCCGAGCCGGTGGCACCTCGTGAATTCAAGCTCGAAGAGAAAGGCAAGATGGTCTACTACGGCGTCTGCGCCGGCTGCCACGCTTACAACATGCGCATGATCGGCCCGCCGGTGGAAGTCATTCAGGCGCTGTACATGGACAACCCGCAAGGCATCGTCGACTACATCACTAACCCGACCAAGAAGCGCGACGACTACCCAGCCATGCCCAAACAGGACTACCTGAGCCCGGAAATCCGCCGCGCCGCCGCCGAGTTCATGCTTAACACCGACAGCAAGGGCATCTTCCACGACCCGGCCCTGAACCGATAACAATAACTTTCAGGCACAAAAAAAGGAGCACCGCGGTGCTCCTTTTTTGTTGCCGACAGTATTAGGTCTGGCGATCTCAGTGTTTGGTCAGTTTGTCCAGATAACCCATGGCAAACGCCGAGACCACGAAGGTCATGTGGATGATCACGTACCACATCAGGTATTCGGTCGGGGTGTTCTTGGCATCCATAAACACCTTGAGCAGGTGAATCGATGAGATCGCCACGATCGACGCCGCGACCTTCATCTTCAGCGAGCTGGAGTCCATCTTGCCCAGCCAGTCGAGCTTTTCTTTGCCCTCCTCGATATCCAGGGCCGAGACGAAGTTTTCGTAGCCCGACAACATCACCATCACCAACAAACCACCGACCAGCGCCATGTCGATCAACGACAACAGCACCAGAATCAGATCCGCCTCGGCCATGGCGAAGACGCCCGGCAGAATATGATAAACCTCTTGGAAAAACTTTAAGCACAGCGCCAGCAAACCCAGCGACAAGCCAAAGTAAATCGGCGCCAACAACCAACGGGAGGCGTACATCGTGTTCTCGATAATGCGTTCCATACTGCCTCGCAAAAAAATAAAAATCGGTGGCGAGTATACCCACACCACGGTTACCGACAAGCCGCAAGACCGCCTGCGCAATGCGCAGTAACACTGAGGCTCGGTTGCCGTAGGCGAGCGCGCCGCGTTGCTGCACCTATGCCAACAGAACCTATTTTCGGCTCAGCGCAATTGTGGATAAGGTTTTTACCGCCGACTCGCCCGGCATCACGAGCGGCGTGATCGGCAGCGTCCATGCAGCAGGCGTGCGGCCTGCTTTCAGCGCTCGGGATGGGAGTGGAAATCGACTGATGGGTGACCATGCAGACCGTTTAGCTGACGCATTTTTGCCTGCATATGCAGGCTCCAGATAGGTACATCAAAAGCCTGCCTATAACCCTGCGCCTGCAGGCTGGCGGAGATCCCGCCGAGTATCTCCTTGGCCGCACAAGGCCCGCAGAATGGGCCCTGAGCATTAATCACCGAGGGTTGCTGGCCGTCCATGCCGGCCACACAGAGCACCACCCAGTGGCCCTGATTGCTAGCCAACGGGCGCACCGCACACTCGATCCGGGTAACCACTCCAAGATACTGACGGGTAAGGCAGAGGCTAGGCGACATGGCCGTGACTCCGAGCAGGGCTTAACCTCAGCCTACACCCGCAACGCGCCCCAATAAAGACTGAAAGTTACCCCCAATAGCTGTGGATAACTCTGTGGATGAACATTGGAAAAGCGTCTTGCGCCCGGAGAACGTGTGGCTGACGGCCAACGCTCAGTGACTGATCAGCCACCAAACGCCTGCCCAGCCTTGAACCGACTCGGGATTAAGCGGCTGGTTCGATCGCCGCCGGTTTTTTCACCGGTTTCTTACGCACCGACTTGGCGGCCGGCTCAGTAGCTTTAGCCGCTGGCGCCTCATCTTCGTCATCGTCCATGCCCAGCTCGGCAATCTCGCGCAGCCGCTCCACCACCCGCGCATTGACGCTGCCCTCAGCGAACGCGCCCTTGGCATCCACCGCCCCCGCCGGCGCACCGACCAGCAACCCCAAGGCCTCATCGACCTGGCGCACCGCATAGACATGAAACTTGCCGGCGCGCACCGCCTGCAGCACCCGCTCATCGAGCATCAGGGTGGATACATTGGAGTACGGGATGATCGCCCCCTGCTCGCCGGTCAGACCACGGGCCTCGCACAGCCGGAAGAATCCTTCGATTTTCTCGTTGACCCCACCGACCGCCTGCACCTCGCCGAACTGGTTGATCGAACCGGTAATGGCGAAACACTGTTTCAACGGCGTGCGCGACAAGGCCGAGATCAGCGTGCAGACCTCACCAAGGGAAGCACTGTCGCCATCCACATAGCCGTAGGATTGCTCCAGGGCGATGCTAGCGGAAATATCCAACGGGTATTCCTGGGCATAGCGGCTGCCCAGATAGCCGGTGAGAATCATCACGCCCTTGGAGTGGATCGGCTGACCGAGATTGACCTCGCGCTCGATATCGACAATCCCGGAGTTACCCGGATAGACGGTGGCGGAAATCCGCGCCGGCACGCCGAAGGCCGAGTCGCCCACCTCCAGCACGGTCAAACCATTGCACTTGCCCACCGCCGCGCCGCTGGTGTCGATAAGAATGATGCCGGCCAGCATGTCATCCAGAATCCGCGCCGACACCCGTCCGGTGCGGTCGGCCTTGGCTCTCAGCGCCCGCTCGATATGACCGACATCGGTGTGCTCTTCATGGGCCAGCTGACGAATAAAGTCGGCCTCGCTGACCAGCTGGAAAATATCGCCAATCAGCGCCGACAAACGACCCTGATGCTCGGCCAGCCGCGCACTGTAGTTGGCCAAACGCGCGACCGCCGCAGCCGTCAAAGGCGCCATGCCCTCTTCGGTGGTGCGGGTTTTCAGCAATTGGGCAAACTGCTCGAGGCTGTCTTCGAGTAGCGGAATGTCCTCGTCAAAATCGACCAGCACCCGGAACATCTCCTGAAAGTCCGGGTCCAGGTCCTGCAAGGTGTAATACAGCTCGCGCGAGCCGATGATCACCACCTTGACCTGCAGCGGTATCACCTGCGGATTAAGCGTAACGGTGGCGATACGGCCCAGCTCGCCCAGCGGCGATTCCATCTTCAATTGCCGCGAATGCAGGGCGCGTTTGAGGGCATCCCAGACAAAAGGTTCACTCAGCAGTTTCTCCGCCTCCAGCACCAAGAACCCGCCATTGGCGCGGTGCAAGGCACCCGGCCGCAGTTGCCGGTAGCTGGTGTAGACCGCACCTTGGTCGGTGTTGTACTCGATGCGGCCAAACAGGTTGTCGTAGGTCGGGTGCGACTCAAACACCACCGGCGCGCCGCCCTGGTGGTGATGACCTGCCACCAAACTCGGGCTGTACTGCTCTTCCAGCAGCTTGCGGGTTTGTGCGGCGGCCCGGTCAACATCGACCAACTGCTCGACCACGGTTTTCAGCAGGTTGACCTGCAGCGCCTGCAAGTAGGCGCAGACCCCGGCGTTCTCGGCGTAGCGCATCGACAGCGGCGCCAGCAAGGGTTGCAAGGCCAGGCTGATGGTCTCTTCATCGAGCTGGCGCAGCTGATTGCTCGACTCGCGCTTCCATTGCTGCAAGCTGGCCAGCTCCTCATTGAGGCGCTCCTCCAGGGCGGCAATATCGACATGAAAACGCTCGCGCTCGGCCTCCGGCAGTTGAGCGAACTCGGCCTCATCCAGGGCTTTGTTGTCCTTCATCGGGGTGAAGGCGATATTGCTGTTGTCGCGGTACAGCGCCACGTCCTTCTCCAGCGCCAAACGCTCGACCACATCCAGGGCACGGTCATAACGTTGGTTGAAGATGCGGTCGATGGCGCTTTTTTTCTGCTGATAAGACGGCAGCTCGAACACCGCCGGAAAGCTGGTCAACAGGTTGTCGATCAACTGGCTAATGTCGGCGATAAAGGCACTGGCGCTGCCGGCCGGCAGCTCCAGGGCGCGGGGTTCGCGGGGTTCATCGAAGTGATTGACGTAGAGCCGGTCCGCCGGGGTGGCCAGGCGCTTGGCCTCGGCCTTGAGGTAGCGCTGCACAAAAGAAAAACGCCCGGTGCCCGGCTCGCCCATCACATAGACGTTGTAACCGGGCCGCGGCATGGCCACACCAAACTGCATGGCCTCCACCGCGCGCTCCTGACCAAGCACGCCGCGAAACGACTCCAACTCATCGGTGGTGGTGAAATTAAACTGCGCAGGCGCAAAGGGGCGGGTCAAAGCATCAGGTGGCACACGCAGGGCAGCAGCAATCGAATCGGCCATGGGTAATCCTTACTACTGGCGGAAGATGCTGCCATTCTGGCGCTGCCCGCTAAGCACTGGCAAGGCATTCGCCTGGGCACGCGGCTGAATCTGCGAGCCGGGCTAAACCGGCAAATCGGCGCAGGCCAGGCAAAACTCGGCCGCCGGCATAGCCTGCAAACGCGCCGGGGCAATCGGCTGGCCACAGCGCAGGCATTGGCCGTAGCTGCCCTCAGCTAAACGCACCTGGGCGTGGGCCACTTGCCGCTGAGCCGCCCCGGCCTCAGTTAGTAGCGCTTCGAGCACTTCATCGTTCTGCCGCTGCTGCGCCTGCTCAGCAAAATCGGGGGAATGGCTGCGCGCCAAATCACGCCGAATCGCCTCAGCGCGGGCGGCATATTCAGCGGCCAAAGTGGCCAAACGGCTATGGGGATCGAAGCTGGTCATACGGCACACTCCAAAGATGGGTCTATCGTTAGTGTGGCTGCTGACCGGCAACTTGCACTGATCTAAATCATGCCCCGCTGCCGACTCACCCACAGCTACAACACCCCGGCCTTGACAGGCCGCCGACAAGTCGAAAAGCTGCAACTCGGCGTTGCACTTTTCTGGCGCCAATTACCAAGGACTGCATAGAGAGTAAAACCATGAAAAAACTCCTGCTAGGTACGCTACTCACCGCTCTTTCCGTTAACGCCTTTGCCGAAGCACCCGGCGGCCCAAGCTGTGGCTGGGGCAACATGTTGTTCAAAGGCGACAAAGGCATGGGCTCACACTTCCTCGCCTCGACCACCAACGGCACCTCGGGCAACGCCACTTTTGGCATGACATCCGGCACCAACGGTTGCTCGACCAAAGGCATGCTGACCTACGGCGGCAAGTCGATGCTGGCGCTGAACGGCATGATGGACGAACTGTCCGAAGACATGGCCAAAGGCGACGGCGAAGCCCTGACCACTTACGCCGTGGTACTGGGTGTACAGCCGCAAGATCGCGCGCACTTCGCCGCGGTAACCCACGCACACTTCAGTGAAATCTTCAGCAGCGCCAGCGTTACTGCTGAGCAAGTACAAGCGGCCACCTTGGCCGTGATGCAAAACGATGCCCGCTTGGCTCAGTACAGCCACGAAGCATAAGCCTACGGCGCTAGCCACTTAGCGCCGCGAGCTTGCCTCAGCCCGCTCCGAAGGGAGCGGGTTTATTCATCTCAGTAGTTGCCCCCGCATGTTCAAACGCCTGATTCCTCTGTTGGCGCTGTGTGTCTGCGCGTCTGCGCTGGCCCAACCGCAGCCGACCGATGCCCGCCTGCAGCAGCTCGCCAACGACTCTTACTGGTTATCCCTTGGTCACTATGAAACCGGCAAGCTTAGCGGTTGGCGTAGCCATGTGGATGACCCAAAATTCTTTCTGGCCGCCGATGGCCCGAACCAGCCGGCCGCCGAGCTGAGCGCCACCCTGACCGCGCTGTACGCCCCGGCCAGCCTTGGCGATCGACATGCTCAATGCGCATTCCCGGCTCGCACCCGCTGGTTGCGCGCCCAGCTGCAACTGCAAGATTTGCCGCAACCGGCCTGCGCAGAATTTGCCACCTGGTACCAGGACATCGCCCCGCACAGCGCGGTGCTGATCTATCCGGCCGCCTACCTCAACAGCCCGTCCTCGATGTTTGGCCACACCTTGCTGCGCATCGATCAGGCCGACAGTGACAGCAACAACACCGCCTTGCTGAGCTATGCACTGAACTTTGGCGCCTTTATCGAGGGCTCCGACAACAGCATGCTGTATGCCTGGAAAGGCCTGATGGGCGGCTACCCGGGTCTGTTCGCGCTGGTGCCCTACCGGGAGAAACTGGCCGAATACACCCGCTTGGAAAACCGTGACTTGTGGGAATACCGACTGAATCTGACCCCGGAAGAAACCGGGCGGA
>JAURXE010000418.1 GCA_030654635.1 Pseudomonas sp. | reverse complement strand
CACCGCACGCCACGGATGGGCACGTTGTCGGCCAGCAGCAACGAACTGTTGACCCGACACACTGCCGATTGCCTGGCCGAGGTCGAATTTGCGGTCAAGGATCAGCACTACCGCGCCTTTTGGAGCCAGCGCCGGGCCCGCGGCAAGAGCGATGGGGCGCTGCAGGCACCGAAGGTCGAGCTGGTGCAGATCGATCGGGCCACCGGTGTCGGGCAGATCCTCACCGACAAACTGAATGAAAAACTCAAGCTGACCGAGAGCCTCACCGGGCTGGATTTCGAGCGTTTTACCAAATCGATGTTGCTGGCCCAGGGCGGCTTTGCGGCTTTTCTGGAAGCCAACGCTAACCAGCGCGCCGAGCTGCTGGAGGAGCTGACCGGCACCGATATCTATGGGCAGATTTCCCAGCGGGTGTTCGAGCAAACCCGTGAGGTCAAAGTCGCATTGGATCAACTGCGCGCCAGCGCCTCCGGCGTCGAGTTGCTCGGTGAGGCTCAGCGCAGCGAGCTGCAGGCCGAGGCGCAACAGCTGCTGGCCGAAGAGGCCGAGTTGTTGCGTGAGCAACAGCAACTGCAGCTGCAACGGCAGTGGTGTGAAGACCTGGCCAAGGCGCAAAACCAGCAACAAATAGCCCAGCACCGCGAGCAGCAGGCCAGGTTGGAGTTGGACGATGCGCAGCCGCAGCTTGAGCAGCTGGCCGCCAGCGAGCCGGCCAGCAAACTGCAGCCTGCTTATGTCGCCAGGCAACAGGCACAACAGGCCGTGCAGCAGATCGAGCAGGCCCAGGCGCAGACCGCGAGCGCCCAGCAACAGGCGCAGCAGCGGCTCAGTCAGCGCCTCTGGCAGGCCAGCCAATTGAGTCAGCACTTGGCCCAGGCGCGGCAGCTTGAATTGACTGAGCTGCAAGGCCTGCGCGCACAACTCGACGCCCAGTTGGCCGCGCAGCCCCAGCGCAGTCAGTTGGGTGAGCAACTGGGCGCTTGGGCCGGGCAATTCGACAATCTGCGCCAGAGCGCGGCAGAGATCAGCAGCCAAACCGCCAAGCAGCAACAGGGCAGCCAGCAGCTTGAGGTGCTGGTCCGGCAAACCGGCGAACTGTCGTCGCGCCTGGCGACTGAGCGTGGGCAGTTGCAGTTAGCCCAACAGCAGCAAGCCGGCGCACAGACGCAGCTCGATCAGCTGCTGGCCGAGGCTCAGGGCGGTAATGAAGCGGCCCTGCGCGAACAGTGGCAGCAACTGCTCAGTCAAGGCCATGGCCTGGAGCGGCTCGGCGAGTTGGCGCTGCTGCGCCAGCAACTGGCCCAGCAGGCCGCGCAGTTGCAGGACGGCTTGAACACCCAGCGCAGCCAGTTAAGCGACAAAGACCAGGCACTGGCGGACTTGCGCAGCCAGTACAAAGACCTGGCCCAGCAGGTGCGCGATCAGGAGCAACTGCTCAAGCAGGAGCAACGCATTCAGGCCCTGGAGGCCTACCGTGCGCAGTTGCAGGCGGGCGATGCCTGCCCGCTGTGTGGCTCCCATGAGCACCCGGCGATTGCCGACTATCAGGTGCTGGATGTGTCGGCCACCGAGCAGACGCTGCAGACCAAGAGTGCCGCCCTGGAGGCGCTAAAAGAGCAGGGCGAAACCCTCAAGGCCGAACTGGCCACCCTCACCGAACGGGTGCAACAGCAAGGCCTGCAACTGCAGCGCTGTGGCGATGAGCGTCAGCAGCAGGCCGAGCACTGGCAGCAGCAGTGTCAGGCGCTGGGGCTGCAACTGGCCGATGCAGCCGCCCTGAGTGCGGCCAAGCAGCGCCACGCCAGCCAGCTGACCGACCTGCAGCAACGACTCAGCCTGCTCGACAGCCGCAAGGCGGCGCTGGAAAGCGCCCGCAGCCTTTGCCTGCAGAGTGAAAAAAGCTTCAGTGCGGTCGAGCAACAGCAGACGTTGCTGCAAAAGGACCTGGCCAGCCAGCAAAGGGAGCTGGACGGCATCGCCGAGCGCCTGTCCCAGCTGCAGCAACAAAAGCGCCAGCAGACCAGCACCCTCAGACAAGCGCTTTCGGCATTCGGTTATAGCCTGCCAAGCGACGGCGCCAGCTGGTTGAGTGAGCGTGAGCAGGAGTGGCAGCTCTGGCAGCAACAGCAACAGCAGCGGCGTGACCTGGAAGCTCGCCAGCGTGACCTCGAACATGCCCTGCAGGTCGCCCGTGAACGGCAAATGCTCTGGCAGCAGCGTTGGGTTGCCCTGGAACAGACCGATCTGGCCGAGTTGGATGAGCCGGCCTTGGCGCAATGGTCGCTGGCAGAGATCGAGGCCCAGTACCAGGCAGCGCAGCAGCAGGTCAGCGAACTGCTGGGCAAACAGCAGAGCCTCGGCGAGCAACTGACCCAGGAGCAGCAGACCCTGGCCAGTCGTCAGCACGACTGGCTCACCGCCCTAGGGCAAAGCCCGTTCGCCGATGAAGCGAGCTTTGCCGCCGCGCTGCTAAGTGACGAGCAGCAGAGCAGTCTGCGCAGTCTCAAGGCCCGGCTGGACAAGCTGCTGACCGAAGCCTGCGCCCTTAAAGTCGCCAGCGAGCAGACTGTGGCGCAGCTCTTGGCGAGTCCGCAAACCCAGCTCAGCCGTGGCCTGCTGGATGAGCAACTGCAGCGCCTGCAAAGCCTGAGTAAAACCTTGAACGAGCGCCAGGGCGAGCTGCGCGCCCAGCTGCAGGGCGATGAACAGCGCCGCCAGAGCCTGCAGGCGCTGTTTGCCGAGATCGGCGTCAAGCAAGCCGAGTACGACCTCTGGCAGCAACTCAACAGCCTGATCGGCTCGGCCGATGGCGCCAAGTACCGCAAGTTCGCCCAGGGACTGACCCTCGATCATCTGGTCTATCTGGCCAATCAACAGTTGCAACGCCTGCACGGCCGCTATCAGTTGGCGCGGCGCAGCAGTGGCGAGTTGGAGCTGGAAGTGGTCGATACCTGGCAGGGCGACGTGGCCCGCGATTGCAAAACCCTGTCCGGTGGCGAGAGTTTTCTGGTCAGCCTGGCCCTGGCCTTGGCGCTGT
>JAURXE010000408.1 GCA_030654635.1 Pseudomonas sp. | reverse complement strand
CACCGCATTGTTAATCAAATTGACCAGAATCTGCCCGAGGGCGCCGGGGTAGCTGTCCAGCCACAGGTTGTCGTCGATATTGCTCTCCAGCACGAAGGGGGTTTTCTTCAGGCTGGGGCCCAGGGTGATGACGATCTCGTTAACCACCTCGATGAGCTGAAAGTTGCGCCGCTGGGCGCCGGTTTGATCGACTGCTACCTGTTTGAAACTGCTGATCAGCTCGCTGGCGCGGCGCAGGTTGCGGTTGAGGATGTCGCAGGTGGTTTGGCTGTCCGCGACAAACTGTTCGAGCATCGAGCGACGCAAGGCACCCTCAGTCACGGCGCGTTGCATGCTCTTGGTGTGGTCTTGCAGCGTGCTGGCGGCCATCACGCTATTGCCAATCGGGGTGTTCAGTTCATGGGCAATGCCGGCCACCAACGAGCCTAAGGCGGCGAGTTTTTCGCTCTGCACCAGGCCATGCTGGGCTTGTTGCAAGTTGGCCAGAGCGCTGTTGAGTTCCTGATTACTCTGGCTCAGGGCCTGGGTGCGTTGGCTGACCCGCTGTTCGAGGCTGCTGTTTAACTCGCGGTAGGCTTGTTCGACTTTTTTCTGTTCGCTGATATCAATGCTCATGCAGACAAAGTGCTTGCCGCCCCCCGGTGCCGGAATGTTGAAGGTGGTGGTGAGCAAATACAGGGGCTGCCCGTCGAGACCTTGCAGCTTCAATAAATAGGGGCCGAGCGCAATGCCGTTGGCCGCTTCGCGCAGGTTGGCGAGAAACAGTTGCTGTTGCTCGGGACTGAAAATCAGCTGGTCGAGGGTTTTGCCGAGGGCGTCTTGCCGATCTATGGAGTACAGGCTTTCGCTGGCGTGGTTCCAGAGCAGTACCCGGCCCTGTCGATCAAACCATTGCACGGCGATATTGGGGGTGTTTTCCAGGGTGGCGAGCAGGCGGTCCTCGCTGTCGCGCAGGTGCCGTTCGCTGCCACGCATGGCCTGCTCACGCTCGCAAATGGCCATGACCATTTGCTGCAAGCTGTTTTGCAGGCGGCCCAGCTCTTTGATGCCGCTGTGAATCAGCGGCAGGTCATAGCGGCCTTGGGCGATGGCCTCGACATGGGCGGTAAACAGCGAGATTTTCTTGGCCAGCAACCAGCTGGCTAACCCGGCAATTGACAGCGCGACCAGCAAGGCCAGGCCCAGGGTGAAGCTGATGCGTTGCCAGGCAAGATCAATGTTTGCATAGGCCTGGGCTTCGGGTTGGGCGACCAGTACCTGCCAGTCCGGGCCGTTGATCTTGAGCGCGACACCGACCAGAACTTGGCCGTCCAGCTGAAAGTGGCTGGAGCTGCCTTGGCTTTGTTGCAGCACCGCCAAGTTGCCCAGATTAGGTTGCTGTCCGCCTTGGCTGTTGGCGGAGTTGGCCACCAGTTGGTGTTGCCGGTCGAGCAGACGAATTTGCAGTTGGCCATTTTGACTGAGTTGGCGGGCCAATTCAGGCAGTTGCTCGATGGCCACCTCGCCGACCAGGGTCCGGCGCCCCACCGGTTGTGCCAGGGCCACGGTCAAGCGGGAACTGACGGTGGACAGGTAGCTGTCGGACCAGGAAACCTGGTCGCGGCGGTGCGCCTGCAGCACAAAATCGCGGGCGGAAATATCCAAGCCTTGCAGGTTTTGTCGCAGGCCGCGTTTGCTGGCCGGCAAGCCGGTGGCGCTGATCTGGCCAAATTCATCGGTCAGGTACAGGGCCTCGTAGAAGTTTGACGAGTCGGCATAGGCATCCAGCAGTGCCTCGATCTGGCCCTGGCTTAACTGTTGCGCGCTGATAAAGAGTTGCGCCAGCGAGCCCAGCTCGCGATTAACCACACCGAAGTGGTACTCGATTTGCTGCGCCGTGGCCTGGGCCGCATTCAGCTGTTTGGTCTCCACGTCGCGTCGCATCAAAGGTTCGTAATACAGGCTGAATAACAGGCAGATGGCCAGCACCGGAATAATCGCTACCAGGCTAAAGCTGCTGGCCAGAATCGCCAGCAATGGCCAGGCGCGGTCGCCTGTGGCCGGTGTTGGCGGGCTAGTTGGCATTAACGAAGCGACCCTGCTGAATAACCTTCAGGAAGGCTGGGCTGTCGACATCGCCAAACTCGTCAAAGCGGATCGCTTGCTGCAAGCCCTGAAAGTTGCGCAGCCGCAGCAGCGCTTGTTTGACGGACTCATTCGGTTGGCGTTCGCGCAAGGCCTGCAGCAGCACATTGGCGGCATTGAAACCAATCACCGCGGCGCTATCGATAGGGGCTTTAAAACGCGCTTCATAGGCGCTGCGAAAGGCCAGGAATGCCGGCGACTGGTCATCGGCGTCATAGCCTTGGGCCGAGACTAGGCCCTCGACGGCGCGCCCGCCCATTTCCAGCAATGCATCTACCGCCGCGCCGGAGGAGGCCGCCAGCGGCAGCTCGGGGCGAATTTTGCGCAACTGGGTAGCCAGCATCGCCGCGTCCAGCGCGCCGGATATCAGCACCACGGCCTGCGGCTGATTGAGCAAGGCCTGCTTGGCTAGGCTGGCGTAGTTGGTCTTCGCGTCGCGGGTGAAGCTCAAGGTTTGCTCGATGCTGGCGCCTGTGGCGCGGTAGTGGCGGGCGAAATCGTTGAACCAGGGCTGGGTAAATTGGCTGTTGCTCAGCTCGATTATGACGTTGAGCCTTTGTACGCCAAGGCGCTGTTGCAGGTAGTCGGCAACCTGCTGCGCGTCGGGATTATGGTGGCTGACGGTGCGAAAGAACTGGTCATCGCGGCCGGCCAGTAGCGGGGTAAGCGCGCTGCCGCCCATCAGCACTACGCCGGCCTGGTTAAGCTGCGGCAACACCTGTACGGCGATCATGCTGGTCATCGGGCCGAGGATCGCCACCACCTGATCCTTAAGTAATTGCTGTACGGCTTGCTTGGCGGTGTCGGCATTGAAGCCATCATCCTGAAAGTGCAGTTCAACTTTCGCCGCGTTGGCCGCCGCGCTTGCGTTGGCTTGTTCCACCGCCAGCTGCATGCCGTTACGCCCGGCAATCCCCAGGCTTGAGGTAGGTCCCGAGGCGTCCACCAACACGCCGATATGCAGCACCTTTGCCGGTGTTGGCGCTTGCTCGCAACCCAGCGCCAGGATGGCCAGCAGACTCACGGAGAGGGCGCGGATCGGGCGTATCAGTTGCTCTAGAAAGAAGGAGGTCATCGACAATTACCTTGAGTAAGACGTACCTGTGAGTCGCGCTAAAGCCGTCAAGTAAAGTGGCTGTGCCCTCTTGGACGTGCTGGCGGGCAGCCTATTCGCAGCTCGCGACTAAGGCGCAGCCCGCTCTGTCCCGGATTGGGCGCGCGTGGGCAGTCCATTGCATGGTTGAGACGCCGCGCTGGAGCGTGCGCCGTCACTGTGCCGGGTGTTACGGCGCTTGCATAAACGCCAGTAACGCCGGCAGCTCCAAGGGCTTGGCAAACAAATAACCCTGGCCTTCATGGCAGCCAAGCTCGGTCAGTAGCAGTGCTTGGCTCTCTTGCTCGATGCCCTCGGCGATCAGCTCCAGTTGCAGGCTCTTGCCGAGCTGGATAATGGTTTCGACAATCCGCCGGCTGCCGTCGCTGTGTTCCATTTGCCGAACAAAACTGATGTCGATTTTTAATCGGTCGATGTTCAGTTGTTCGAGGTAGCTGAGCGATGAGAAACCGGTACCGAAGTCATCGATGGCGATGCACACACCGCGGGATTTGATCTGGTTTAACAGCTCAATCATAAAACCTGGTTCCAGTACCGCCACCGATTCGGTGATCTCCAGCTCCAGCAGCCGTGGGTCAATGCCACTCTCGGCCAGGGCATGGTCGAGGACTTCAATAAAGTTTGGCTGGCGGAACTGGGTGACTGACACGTTGACCGCCATGCGCAGCGTCTGGCCGCTTCTCTGCAGCAGTTTTTGCAGGTCGTGACAGGCGTTGCGCAGTACCCATTCGCCGAGGCTGATGATCAGCCCCGAGCTTTCGGCCAGCGGAATAAACTCGCTCGGCGACACATAGCTGCCGTCGTCATTGCGCCAGCGCAGCAAGGCTTCGACGCCGATCAGTTGGCGGTTGGCCAGCGACACTTGGGGCTGATAGACGACGAACAAACGCTCACGGTCGAAGGCACTGCGCAGCTCTTGCAACAGGCGCACGCGGGCGCGGGTTTCGAACTCCATGTCGCGGGTGAAATGACAGATCTTGCCGCGCTGGTGTTGCTTGCCGTGTTTGAGCGCGATATTGGCGGCTTTCAGGGCATCGGCGCCGTTGCCGTCAATTTGATCCAGGCAGGTTAAGCCTATGGTGACGGTAAGGTTTTGACTGAGTTGCTCAAGCTGTAAGGGCTGGCGAAACAGTTCGCTCAAGTGCGCCGGGTTAACCACTGAGGTGGCGGCCAGGATGCCAAATACATCACCGGCCACCCGCGCCAACAGGGTGCCGGTGGGCAGCCGGTGCTGCAGTCGCTCGGCCACCGCGCGTAACAGTGCGTCGCCATGTTGATGGCCGAGGGCGTCGTTGAGTTCGGAGAAACCATCAATATCAATCAACGCCAAGGTGGTGGCGCTGAGATTGCCCTCGCTCAGCACCCGGTCGAGGGCATGCACGAAGGCCAGTCGATTGGGGATGTGCAGCAGTTGATCGTTATAGGCGTGATCTTTGAGTTGGGTGAGCAGCTGCACGTTGTCGAGGGTGATGGTGATGTTGCTGCAGAATACCTCGAGCAATTGCCGATCAAGCTCGTTCAGTGGCTTCTCGGTTTGCAGGTAAGCGGCCATGTCGTTGTGGGCTTGCCCGGGGAAAAACAAGGTAGTGCTGTGGCTGCTGTAGTTATTAGCCCGCTCGCGCAGGCAGCGGCTGAGTGCGCTGGCAATCGCATGGTTGGGCAGGGCGTCGAGCTGCTGATTGATGCAGTTGGTTAGGCTGCCGGCGGCGGCAATGATCAGTGCCTGGTCGGGTGAGTGGGATTGGTCGTAGGCACAGACCACGCCTTCCGGTGGCAGGCCAAACAGCCCGCAGATCTGGGTGATGATGCCAGCGGCAAATTCGCTTACGCCTTGCCGTGCCATCAGCTGGCTGCTGGCGCGAATTACCATGCTCAGGCCGCGGCGGCTGGCATTTAGCGCACTGATCTGGTCGTAGGAGCGTACCGCTGAGGTGAGTGCGGTGTAGAGGCGATTGCGCGAGAGTTCGGATTTAGTTTTGTAGTCGTTGATGTCGTAGTCGCGGATCGCCTCCATCTCGGGGGCGTAGCCGGGCTGGCCGGTGCGCAAGATAATCCGCGCCTCGGTGTTGCCCAGTTCTTTGCGAATGATGCGTACCAGTTGCAGGCCGGAGTCGTCGGCCTCCATCACCACATCGAGCAGGATCACCGCGATGTGCTTTTGCTCGCGCAGTACCTCAATCGCTTGGGCGGCGGAGTAAGCATGCAAGAACTCCAGCTGGCGGCCGAACACCTCGGTATTGGCCATGGCAAAGCCGGTGGACTGATGCACGTCGATATCATCATCGACGATCAGTACCCGCCAGACATTTGCCGCGCTGGCGTCGTCGCGCGGATGCGCTTCGTCGTCAAAGGAAAACAGCTCCTCTTTATGCTCAATTTGTTCAACGTGCTCAGTCTGCTCAGTCTGCTCGGTGCTCATGGGTAACCCTTGTCTACAACCACTGTGCGACTGGACGGCGCGCCGTGGTTGGGCCTCTATGGGCGTAATCACTACGGGGTAGCGTTACAGTGATTGGTAAGTCTATTTACCAGTCTAGGCAGAAAAAGCTAAAGCGACAGGGCGGGATTTGAACGGCGTAGAGCGGGGTGTCAGAAGGTTTTGCCTAACGCTGCAACGCCCGGCGTGGCGGGCCCTGCAGCGTTGTTGCTAAGGATTAAGGCTGGCCTTGCTGGGCCTTTAACAGGTCGCGGATTTCGCCGAGCAGTTCTTGCTCTTTGCTGGGCGGCACGACGGCTGCGACTTCGGCGGTTTTGAGTTTATTGATGGCCTTTACGCCCATGAAAATGGCAAAAGCGACGATCAGAAAATCCAGCACGGTCTGCAAGAACTTGCCGTAGCTGAGCATCACCGCCGGCGCCGTACCTTCGGCGGCCTTGAGGGTCACGGCCAGGTCGCTAAAGTCGACGCCGCCGATCAGCAAGCCAATCGGCGGCATGATTACGTCGCCGACAAAGGACGAGACGATCTTGCCGAACGCCGCGCCAATGATAATGCCGACGGCCATGTCGACCACGTTGCCTTTGACGGCGAAGGCTTTGAATTCGCTGAGTACGCTCATGTGCTGTGTCCTTATGGGTGAGAGTGCAGGCAGTTTAAAACGTCCAGCGCAGCTCTCGCCAGCGACCGAGCCGTTGCCTGCGCTTTTATTGCAATGTGGGTTTGGCGCCTAAGGCGACTGAAGTTGATCCTGATCAACAGCTGGCGGCGTGCCGGAGGCTAGCCTAAGACTAGTCAACCTAGGAGCTGCCCCATGCATGTAGAACATCATCCATTGCTTGCTGACTTCCCTGAACTGCGCGAGCAACTGCACAGCTTGCGCCAGCAAGACCAACATTTTGCCCGTTTGGCCGATGAGTATGAGGTCTTGGACAAGCGCGTTTGCCGCGTCGAAGATGGCGTTGACACGCTGGATGACGCGAGCCTGGCGACCCTCAAGGTTGAACGTGTAGCGCTTAAAGACGAGCTGGCCCGGCAATTGAAAAAAGCTGCCGAGCCGCAAGGCTGCTGCGGTAAGTGCAGCTGCTAGAGCGCACTGCTGTGAGCTAAGGCGTGGCGTTGGCCACGCCTTTTTTTGCTGTGCCCCCAATTATATGTTGAAGCCTGTGGCCAGCTAGCGGTGCCAGGGGCGCTGAAATTCGTAGGGTCGGCTAGTGGCGCAGAGCTGGATCAGAACATCAACTGCACAATCCGTGCGTCACGTAACCCACCAAGTGGTGATCGACCTGCCTCATCTGGTGGGTTACGGCGCAACTGACCAAGCGTCAGCAGATAGCCCCTGGTCATGCGCCTAACCCACCCTACAACACCCCACCAAAACGAAAGCTGACGCCGACCCAAGCCAGGGTCAGGGCCGTCAAGGTGATGGCGTAAATATGCACAGCCAGGCCGCCGAGGTTGGCGCCAGACAGGCGTGGAATCAAGCGCAGCCGTGCATGGGCGCCGAGTATCAGGGTCAGTGCCAGCAAACCCAACTTAAAGCGAATCAGGCTGGCCAGCGGGTTGTTGCTCAACCAAGCGCTCGCAGGTAGCCATAAAGTTGCCAGCCAGACGCCGCTGATTACTTGCAGCAACAAGGCTGGCAGGCCGAGTGCCTCGTAGCGTTCTTCAAAGGCGCGGATCGGCGCCGGATCACGGGCGCGCCAAGCGGGTGGGAGGATTTTCAGCGCCAGGATCAGGTGCCCGCCCAGCCAGATGCTCGCGCCGATCAGGTGTAAGAACAGCAGAATGCGCATAGGTTTCTCCTTGAGTGATCTGAGCTTGGTGGGTTCGCCGAGTAAAAGAGCTGATCACGGTCAAGCCAGCGGCTATTATCGGCGCCTGTCTTTAGACCCGGAGTTTTCATGGCCAAGGCCAAACGCATGTACGGCTGCACCGAGTGTGGCGCGACCTTTCCCAAGTGGGCCGGGCAGTGCGGCGAGTGCGGCACCTGGAACACCCTGACCGAAACCATGATCGAGGCCCACACGGCCGCACCCAGCACCCGCGCCAGCTGGGCTGGAGAGCAGACCAACATCAAAACCCTGGCCGAGGTGAGTATTTCTGAGGTGCCGCGTTTCTCTACCGGCTCGGCCGAACTGGATCGGGTGCTCGGCGGCGGTTTGGTGGATGGCTCTGTGGTGTTGATCGGTGGCGATCCGGGCATCGGCAAGTCGACCATT
>JAURXE010000406.1 GCA_030654635.1 Pseudomonas sp. | reverse complement strand
CTCCGGCATATGGATATGGATGTCGCGCTTCTCATGGAAGTCCACAGCGATGCCCAAGCTCTGCGCCCGACTACGTACCACTGTTAGGGCGGCAGTGATCGATTCGCTCATTACATCGCCCAACGAACCAGTCTTGGTCAGCTGCCCCTTACCAGGCACCACCGCAGCCTCAATCGTTAACAACTCGCCACCAACTTGCGTCCACGCCAAGCCGGTGACCTGACCAATTTGGTCCTGCACCTCAGCCAAACCATAGCGATGCTTGCGCACCCCAAGGAAATGCTCGAGCAAATCGGCAGTCACCAGCACTTTAAAGCGCTTCTCATGCGCGTGCTCTTTAACTGCCTTGCGGCAAATCTTGGCAATCTGCCGCTCAAGGCTGCGCACCCCCGCTTCACGACTGTAATAGCGGATGATGTCGCGAATCGCCGCCTCTTCGAACTCCAGCTCACCTTTTTTCAGGCCATTGGCCTCGGTTTGCTTAGGGGTCAAATACTTAATCGCAATATTGATTTTTTCGTCTTCGGTGTAGCCCGGCAGACGAATAACCTCCATACGATCGAGCAACGCCGGCGGAATATTCATCGAGTTGGCGGTACACAAAAACATCACATCGGAGAGGTCATAATCGACCTCTAGGTAGTGGTCGTTGAAATTGTGATTTTGCTCAGGATCAAGCACTTCAAGCAATGCCGAAGCCGGATCACCACGCATGTCTTGGCCCATCTTGTCGATTTCATCGAGCAAGAACAGTGGGTTGCGCACGCCTACCTTGGTCATTTTTTGAATCAAACGACCCGGCATAGAGCCGATATAAGTACGCCGATGGCCGCGAATCTCCGCCTCATCACGCACACCACCCAAGGCCATACGCACAAACTTGCGATTAGTCGCATGGGCGATGGATTCAGCCAACGAGGTTTTACCCACGCCAGGTGGACCGACCAAACAAATGACCGGACCCTTGATTTTTTTAACGCGTTTTTGCACCGCGAGATATTCAAGAATCCGCTCTTTGACCTCCTCTAGACCATAGTGATCGGCGTCGAGAATATCCTCTGCCTTGGCCAGATCCAGACGCACCTTGGTATTGGCAGTCCACGGTACATTGATCAACCAGTCAATGTAGGAGCGCACCACCGTGGCCTCGGCCGACATCGGTGACATCTGCTTGAGCTTGCTCAGTTCAGTTTGCGCTTTGGCGTAGGCTTCCTTGCTCAAGCCTGCGGCCTCAATGCGCTTTTTCAGCTCATCGAGTTCGTTGTGGCCGTCCTCGCTTTCGCCTAATTCTTTCTGAATGGCCTTCATCTGCTCATTCAGGTAGTACTCGCGCTGGCTACGCTCCATCTGCTTTTTGACCCGGCCGCGAATACGCTTTTCAACCTGCAACAGGTCAATTTCCGTATCCAGCAACACCAGCACATGCTCAACCCGCGCAGTCAGGTCAATAATCTCAAGGATTTCCTGCTTCTGCTCAATCTTCAGCAGCATGTGCGCAGCCATGGTATCGACCAAGCGGCCAGCGTCATCTATTCCGTTAAGAGATGCCAAAACCTCAGCAGGAACCTTCTTACCCAGCTGCACATACTGTTCAAACTGACTGAGCAGGCTTCGGGTAAAAACTTCTGCCTCACGCGACTCTGCCGGAACCTCGGTGATTTGCTGAACCTCAGCCCGACTGTAACCAACAGCATCAACAAAGCTTTCAATAACGCCGCGCTGCTCACCTTCCACCAGCACCTTGACAGTGCCATCTGGAAGCTTAAGCAACTGCAACACACTGGCTACGGTACCGACCCGATACAGACCATCTTCGCTAGGGTCATCATCGGCCGGGTTTTTCTGGGCCACTAAGAGAATTTGTTTGTCGCCCGCCATTGCAGCCTCAAGGGCCTCAATGGATTTTTCGCGCCCAACAAACAGCGGGATGACCATATGCGGATAGACCACTACATCGCGTAGTGGCAAGAGCGGCAATTCGAGGATTGTCTTCATGATCTCGGCTCAACAGCGGCCATTAGGCCGTAAACAGATGGGAATACCCTTGAACCTAAGATGGGGGTAGGCCCTGAAAAAAACAAGCGATAGCACAGTAAAAACAAAGGGGCCCGAAGGCCCCTTTGTTTCAACATGCATCAAGTTCAATCAAGCGTCCGGCATAGCCTTAGCTGGCAGCTCGCTATTTTCATAGATCAGCAGCGGCTTGGATTTACCCTCGATGACACTCTCATCGATAACCACCTTACTAACCTCTGACTGCGAGGGAATTTCATACATGGTGTCGAGCAACACACCCTCAAGAATGGAACGCAAACCGCGCGCCCCCGTCTTGCGTTCCAACGCGCGCTGGGCAACCGCCTTGAGTGCATCCGGGCGGAACTCCAAGGCAACGCCTTCCATCTCAAACATTTTGCCATATTGCTTGGTCAAGGCATTTTTCGGCTCGGTGAGGATCTGCATCAGCGCAGCCTCATCCAACTCATCCAGAGTTGCAATAACCGGTAAACGACCAACGAACTCAGGAATCAAACCAAACTTAACCAAATCATCCGGCTCTACGCCGCGCAACGACTCGCCAACTTTTTTGCCCAAATCGACGCTGCGCACTTCGGCGTTAAAGCCGATGCCACCCTTGGTCGAGCGACCTTGAATGACCTTCTCCAGACCCGAGAAAGCACCACCGCAGATAAACAAAATATTGCGCGTATCAACCTGCAGGAATTCCTGCTGTGGATGTTTACGCCCACCTTGCGGCGGAACCGAGGCCACAGTGCCTTCGATCAGTTTCAGCAAAGCCTGTTGCACACCCTCACCCGAAACGTCACGGGTAATTGACGGGTTATCCGATTTACGCGAAATCTTGTCGATTTCGTCGATATAGACAATACCCATCTGGGCTTTTTCGACATCGTAATCGCATTTTTGCAACAGCTTTTGAATGATGTTCTCGACATCTTCACCGACATAACCCGCTTCAGTCAGCGTGGTTGCATCGGCAATCGTAAAGGGTACATTCAGCAAGCGCGCCAACGTCTCAGCCAGCAAGGTTTTACCCGAACCAGTTGGACCGATCAGCAGGATATTGCTCTTACCGAGCTCAATATCATCCTTCTTGTCACGCTGATTAAGTCGTTTGTAGTGGTTGTACACCGCTACTGCCAAAACCTTTTTAGCTCGCTCTTGACCAATTACGTACTGATCAAGGATGCCGCTAATTTCTTTCGGTACCGGGAGCTTGTGCGCACTGCTCTCAGCCTGAGCTTCCTGCACCTCCTCACGGATGATGTCATTGCACAGGTCGACGCATTCGTCACAGATAAAAACCGACGGGCCGGCAATCAATTTGCGCACTTCATGCTGGCTTTTGCCGCAGAAGGAGCAATAAAGCAATTTGCCACTGTCCTCGCCGTTGCGGATATCAGTCATTCGATCAATCCAATCCAGTAGGCTTACAGTACAAGATGAGGGCAAATGCAGGCTTTTTCAAGCCTGCATCGGCGACTGAACAGGGTTCAATCGCGTATTACAGCGATTTTAGACCGCCATTTCGCGCTTGCTGATCACTTTATCGATCAGGCCATAGCTAACAGCTTCTGCTGCGCTCATGAAATTATCGCGATCGGTATCGCGGGCAATCACATCAAGTGGCTGACCGGTATGGTGAGCCATGATTTGATTGAGGCGATCACGAATGGTCAGAATTTCCTTGGCGTGGATCTCGAAGTCCGAGGCCTGCCCCTGGAAACCACCCAACGGCTGGTGAATCATCATGCGCGAATGCGGCAGGCAATAACGCTTACCGGCGGCACCGCCGACCAGCAGCAAGGCACCCATGCTGCAGGCTTGGCCAATAC
>JAURXE010000399.1 GCA_030654635.1 Pseudomonas sp. | reverse complement strand
TCGATCGTATGGAGGTTATTCGTCTGCCGGGCTACACCGAAGACGAAAAAATCAATATTGCGATTAAGTATTTGACCCCCAAGCAAACCGAGGCCAATGGCCTGAAAAAAGGTGAGCTGGAGTTCGAAGAAGCGGCGATTCGCGACATCATCCGCTATTACAGTCGCGAAGCCGGTGTGCGCAGCCTTGAGCGGCAGATTGCCAAGATTTGCCGCAAGGCAGTCAAAGAGAACGCTCATGAGAAGCGCTTTAAAGTGCTGGTGACTGCCGATTCGCTTGAGCACTTCCTTGGGGTGCGCAAGCATCGCTATGGTTTGGCCGAGGTGCAGGACCAAATTGGCCAGGTCACAGGTCTGGCTTGGACGCAAGTCGGTGGTGAGTTGTTAACCATCGAGGCGGCGGTAGTGCCGGGGAAAGGGCAGCTGACCAAGACCGGCTCGTTGGGCGATGTCATGAGCGAATCGATCACTGCCGCCTTAAAAGTGGTGCGCAGTCGGGCGCAGAGCCTGGGCATCGCTGTGGACTTCCATGAGAAGCGCGACATCCATATCCATATGCCGGAAGGTGCAACCCCTAAAGATGGTCCTAGTGCAGGCGTAGGCATGTGCACGGCGCTAGTCTCGGCCTTGACGCAGATACCGGTGCGGGCTGATGTGGCAATGACCGGTGAAATCACCTTGCGCGGACAGGTGCTGGCGATTGGTGGCCTCAAGGAAAAACTGCTGGCCGCGCACCGTGGCGGAATCAAAACCGTGATCATTCCAGAGGAGAATGTGCGCGATTTGAAGGAGATTCCTGAAAATATTAAGCGGGACTTGGCAATTAAGCCGGTTAAATGGATTGACGAGGTCCTGCAAATTGCGCTGCAATACGCACCCGAGCCCTTGCCTGATGCGGGTTCGGCGATAGTTGCAAAGGATGACAAGCGCGAGACTGATTCCAGTGAGCGAATTAGCACGCATTAGCCGGGGGGCTTTCGTGGCACATTTTTAGAGCCCTTGCCATAAAGCGGCTCCTTGTGTCTTGGTTAGCCACTTAGCAAAAGTTTTACACTGCAAGAAATTCAACAAAATAACTTAATAAGTAAGGGGACTAGAGTGAATAAGTCGGAACTGATTGATGCCATCGCAGCATCTGCTGATATCCCAAAAGCTGTTGCTGGCCGTGCGCTGGACGCAGTAATTGAATCCGTTACCGGTGCTTTGAAGGCTGGTGATTCGGTAGTACTGGTTGGTTTTGGTACTTTCGCTGTTAAAGATCGCGCTGCACGCACTGGCCGCAATCCACAAACCGGTAACCCGATCAGCATCGCTGCTGCCAAGATCCCTGGTTTCAAAGCCGGTAAAGCACTGAAAGACGCTGTTAACTAAGCATCTTTGGGGTTTTACCCTTCCAGCTTAGGTTCGCCCTGAGCTGGCAGCGGAGCGGTAGTTCAGTCGGTTAGAATACCGGCCTGTCACGCCGGGGGTCGCGGGTTCGAGTCCCGTCCGCTCCGCCAGTTTCTCGAAGGCGCATCCTCGGATGCGCCTTTCTTATATTCGGATTTCACCCGCGCTGCACGGCTGGTAAATCAGTACAGCCGATTCTGGGGGACACATGCTGCAAGACATCAGGGACAAATCACAGGGCTGGATTGCTAAAACAATCATTGGCGTAATTGTTGTGCTGATGGCGTTTACTGGCGTTGAGGCCATTTTTCAGGCCACAAGCAACAGTCAGGACGCCGCTGAGGTAAACGGCGAGGCGATCAGTCAAAACGAATTGGCACAAGCTGCCGACTCACAGCGCCGGCAGATGATGCAGCGGCTGGGCAAGGATTTTGATGCCTCGTTACTCGATGATAAAATGCTTAAAGATGCGGCCCTTAAAGGCCTGATTGAACGCAAGATTTTGCTGCAAAGCGCTACCGATGCCGGTTTTTCGCTTTCGCCAGCCGCACTTGATCAAGTGATTTTGCAGATTCCGGCCTTTCAAGAGGGCGGCAAGTTTAATGCCGATCTTTTTGATCAGCGGATTCGTCAGCAAGGCTTCACCCGCATGCAATTTCGTCAGGAGCTGGAAAAGGATATTCTCGCCAGTCAACTGCAGGCTGGGGTTGCCGGCAGTGGTTTTGTCACTGATGAAGAGATTCAGGCTTTTGCTCGTTTAGAAAAGCAAACCCG
>JAURXE010000392.1 GCA_030654635.1 Pseudomonas sp. | reverse complement strand
GTGCGATCCGGTTCGATCAGGCTTTCGGCCAGCTCTTTCTTGATCTGCGCTATGTATTTGGCGCCGCCGCGAATGCTTTGCTTGGCATCCAAACGGTTGACCACGCCCATGGCTTGCGCGGTGTTCTGGGTCAGCATCATCAAACCGCGTACGCCGGTCTTCGAGGTGGCCTCGGGCTGCCACAGCGACTCTTGATAGCCCATGGCGGCCAGCAGGCGCCAGTCCAGTTGCAGGGGTTTGGCGGCTTGCTGGAAGTGCTGTTCATAGCGCGGCAAGCGCTCTTGCAGGTGCTTGGCGAAGGCGTAGGCGCCGACATAGCCGAGCACGTCGACGTGGCCGTAATAGCGTTCCTTCAGGCGTTGCAGGGTGCCATTTTCCTTGACCGTGTCGAGAAAGGCGTTGGCTTCATCCAGCAGGCTGTGGTCTTCCCCAGGCGCCACGGCCCAGCCGACGCTGGTGGCATCGCCTAGGTCGAAGCCGACCCGCACATTGGGGAAATACACCTGGTTCATCGCCAGCTCGTTGGAGTCCACCAGGGTCAGATCGATTTGCCCTTCGTCGACCATCCGAAGCAGGTCGACCACCTCTTCGGCGTCGGACTCTTCGTAACTCAGCTGGGGATATTGCAGCTTCAGCGCCGCCAGCTGTTCGGAGTGGCTGCTGCCCTTGAGCACCACAATGCGTTTGCCGACCAGATCGGCGACAGTACTTGGGCGTCCCGCGCCGTTGCGGTAAATAACCTGCGGGGTGACATCCAGGTAGGCGTGGGAGAAGTTGGCGCGGGCCTGCCGGCCGGGGCTGACCACCAATCCGGCGGCGCCCAAGACGGGGCCGTCTTTGGCATTGAGGCGATTGAACAGATCGTCGAGGTTGTCGGCGGTTTCGATTTTCAGCTCAACGCCCAGGTCCTCGGCGAAGCGCTTGACCAGTTCGTACTCAAAACCAGTTTCGCCGTTGCGATCCTGGAAGTAGGTGGCGGGGCTGTTACGGGTCACCACGCGCAGCACGCCATCCGCCTTGACCCGCTCAAGGGTGGTGGGTTGAACATCAACACCACAGCCACTGAGCAGCAGGAGGAGGCCGGTCGCTGTCAGCCATTGGCAGCAGCGCGAGCGGAACAACGTTTGGGCAAGCATCGGCCCAGTATACGCAAAGCATTGGGGTCGCCATATCTCGACAGCCGCACGCTTCTCTGCTAGCGCCGCAGCGCAATCCGCTTAGGGTCTGTTGCCGTTTCATTCGCGGCCGCGCCGGAGCCTGTTTTTGCGCGAGGCAAGGCACGAGGAGCGCGGTTTGGTTGTTCCAAATGAGCGACGAGAAACGCCGCCTCGCGCAAAAACAGGCCCGGCCCTTCGGGTTGCGCGGGAAATGGCCCCCGCTGTTGTTGCAGGACTTGGCAAGGGAATAACCATTACCTGCGTCCTGCGCCTTACCGGGGACCATTTCGCGCGCAACCCGAAGGGCCGGGCCGGTTTTTGTGCGAGGCGGCGTTACTCGTCGCTTACTTGGAATGACCAAGTCACGCTCCTCGCGCCTTGCCTCGCGCAAAAACCGGCTCCGGCGCGGCCACGAATGAAACAGCAACAGACCCTAGGGCCCAACGGCAAACTCCTTTAAGCTCACGCCCATGACCACCGCACCCTGCTCTGACCTGCTGCACATGGACGACGCTGCCCGGCTGCGCATCGGCGGTG
>JAURXE010000391.1 GCA_030654635.1 Pseudomonas sp. | reverse complement strand
GACCGCCGCCAGCGTCGCGGCCCTGACTATTTACGATATGTGCAAGGCGGTTGATCGCGGCATGGTCATTGAGTCGGTACGCTTGCTGGAAAAACTCGGCGGCAAGAGCGGCCACTATCAACTGGATACCAGCAGCGAGTTAATGAGTAGTAACGCGGGAGCTGAATAATGATTCGGGTGCAATATTTTGCCCGCTACCGCGAGGCGCTAGGGACTGACGGTGAGCAGTTGAGTTGGGCCGGCGAGCTGGCCACGCTGGATGATGTGCGTCTGTTGTTGCTGGCCCGTGGTGGCGTCTGGGCCTTGTTGGCCGAGCAAAATCTGATGTGCGCGCGCAATCAGGAGCTTTGTAGCCTGAGCGAGCCACTGGCCGATGGCGACGAAGTGGCGTTTTTCCCCACAGTCACCGGAGGTTAAGGCGATGCGCATTCGGGTACAGGTTGAGGCATTCGATCCAGGCACTGAGCTGAATGCGCTGCACGCGGCGAACGTCGGGATTGGCGCGGCGCTGGGTTTTGTCGGTTATGTGCGCGACTTTAACGAAGGCCAGGACGTGGCCGGGATGTTCCTTGAACATTACCCCGGAATGACCGAAAAAGCCCTGGCAAAAATCGCCGCCGAGGCCGAGCAGCGTTGGCCGCTGTTGCGCCTGGAGATTTTGCACCGGATTGGCCAATTGCAACCGGGCGAGCCGATAGTCTTTGTCGGCACCGCCAGCGCCCACCGGCAAGCGGCCTTCGATGCCTGCAACTTCGTGATGGACTACCTGAAAACCCGGGCGCCGTTCTGGAAGCAAGAGCAAGGCGGCGATGGCCCGCGTTGGGTAGAGGGTCGCGAGAGTGATAAGGGCGCGGCTGAGCGCTGGGACAAGGCGTAGGGCGTCTGGGTGGCACGTCGGCCACCCAGCGAATTCTGATCAGTGCTTGCGGGGCACCGCGACCAGCAGTTCGGTCGGCGGTTGTTCGCAGTTGATCTTGTGCCCCAGTAGCGCTTCGATCGGCGGCAGGGCGTAGGCATCGTCCTCACCGGCGAAGCTGATCGAGGTACCGCTGGCGCCCGCACGGCCGGTGCGGCCGATGCGGTGCACATAGTCGTCAGGGGTTTCGGGCAGGGTGAAGTTGATCACGTGGCTGATACCGTCAACGTGAATGCCACGTCCGGCCACGTCGGTGGCGACCATCACACAGATACGCCCTTCGCGGAAATCTTCCAGCGCCTTGATGCGCTTGTGCTGCGGCACGTCGCCAGACATCTGCACGGCGCTGATGCCGTCGCGGGTCAGGCGTTCTTCGATGCGCCGCACTTCGTCTTTGCGGTTGGCGAACACCATCACGCGCGTCCAGTTGTTCTGTTTGATCAGGTTGTAGAGCAGCTTGTACTTGTCGCTGCCAGCCACCGCATAGACATGCTGCTCAACGCTGGCGTTGGCCAGACCGGTGGACTCGATCTCGACGATGGCCGGGTCGGTGGTCCATTGTTTGGCCAGGCTCATCACCTCTTCGGTGAAGGTGGCGGAGAACAGCAGTGTCTGCCGTTCATCCTTGTTTGGGGTCTGGCGGATGATCTGCCGGACCTGTGGGATAAAGCCCATGTCGAGCATGCGATCGGCTTCGTCGAGGACCATCACCTCAACCATGTCCAGGTGCACTTCACCGCGCTGGTTGAAATCTAGTAAGCGTCCTGGAGTGGCTACCAGAATGTCGCAAAAGCACGATTCGAGGCGCTTGAGTTGTTTGTCGAAATCCATCCCGCCGACAAAGGACATCACATTCAGACCGGTGTATTTGGTCAGGTTGGCGGCGTCGCTGGCGATCTGCACCACCAACTCACGGGTTGGCGCGATGATCAGTGCCCGTGGCTCGCCCATGTACCGCTCTTTTGGCGGTGGGGTATTGAGCAACTGGGTAATGATCGAGACCAGGAACGCGGCGGTTTTGCCGGTGCCGGTTTGGGCGCGGCCGATGGCGTCTTTGCCGGCCAGGGTGTAGCCCAATACTTGCGCTTGAATCGGCGTGCAGTAAGGGAAGCCGAGGTCTTGAATGGCATGCATCAGTTCGGGGGCCAGCTTGAAGTCGTGAAAACGGGTTTTGCCCTCGGCGGGCTCAACCACAAAATCCTCAAGCTTCCAGGTATCGATGACTTTGACCGGGCGTTCGCGGCGCGGATTGGCCGGTTTGACCGCTGCGCTGGCGTTGCTCAGATTCTGCTCTGCGCTGCTCTCAACGACGTTGGCACTTGCGGCGGCAGTGGCTGGTGCGCGGGGTTTACGTGGGCGGCTGGACTGTGGCTCACGGGCCGCCTGAGCAATCACCGGGGAGGTTGGCGCAACAACTGTGGCTGGCAGCTGAGTTGGGCCTTTGCCAAAGATTTTCTTGAGTGCTTTGAGCAAGGTGATCTCATCAATTGATTAAGGAATGAACGCTTGCAGTGTAAAGCAAGATGCTTGCGCGGCGAAGTGCCACGCTGGAGCTGGTTGGTTGACTGCGTTGCAGAGAGCTTGTCGCGGTGAAGCGCCGGCTGATGAGCGCGATTAAGCGTCAAGCGGCTGCTGTTTGGCGAGGTCGTGCGGTGGGTGTTACTGGTACGGGATAACGGCGGGTGTTTAGCGGGGCAGGCTTGGGGCGCTCGGCTGATCGCCGCGCCCCGGCGCTGTAGAACTTAGGCCTGGCTGCTTGGCGCGGCGCTGTCGTCGTCGGCAGTCTCGGCAGTTGCATCGGCATCCGCGTCAGTGCTGCTTTCAAGGTCGTCAGCGGGCAATTGCTCGCCATCAGGATTGGCTTTGCGCAGACGTTTTTCGGCCATTTTTTCTTCTTGCTTCTTCTTCTTGGCGATTTCTTTCTGGCGTTTTTCGAACGAGTAATTGGGCTTGGCCATGTTTAATCCTGCTATGTGTATTCAAGGTGTATTCAAGGGGCGAGGCATAAACGACAAAGCCTGCGCTAAAGTCGCCAGTATGCCCTGTTCTTGGTGGCCACGGGTTACTCCGGCAGATTCGCCAGCAGCAGTCGCAGCACATTGCCGCCCATGATAGCGGCAATCTCTTGCTGGTTAAAACCAGCCTTGAGCAGACCTTCAGTTAGCTGGGCAAGGCCGGTAACGTCAAAGGGCGCATGAATGCTGCCGTCAAAATCGGAACCGAGGCCAACATGCTCGACACCAATTTTGTCGCTGGTATAGCGAATCGCCTTAACGATGGCGGCCACCGAGGTGTCGCAAACTGCGGTGTCCCAATAGCCGATGCCAATCACCCCGCCGGTGGCGGCAATCCGTTGCAAGTGAGCGTCGCTTAAATTACGGGTGCCGGGGCAAGTGCCGGCCACGCCAGTGTGGGAGACCAGCAGCGGGCGGGTGGCCATGGCCAGTACGTCGTCAATCAAGGGCCGCGAGGCATGGGCCAGGTCGATCAACATATGTTTCTCTTCTAGGCGTTGGATCACCTGGCGTCCGAAAGGGGTGAGCCCGCCTTTGTTGATGCCGTGGGCCGAGCCGCCGACTTCATTGTCAAAAAAGTGCGTCAGGCCGGTGATGCGAAAGCCGGCATCGTAGAGCCGGTCGATGTTGCCCAGTTGGCCTTCCAGTGGGTGCAGGCCTTCGGTGGCCAATACCCCAGCCAAACGCTCGGGCTGTTGCTGGCGCTCAACAATAAAACGCTCCAGCTCGGATTTACGTTGGATCAGCAGCAATTTGCCGTCACTGGCGGCCACCGCTTGGTGCAGTTTTTCACTCTGGTAGAGCGCTCGCTCCAGCAGACTGGTCCAGGTTTTGCGCGGCCAGCGCTGGGCCATCACCAGCAGGGTGATGTTGTCGCTGTCGGCGCCGTTGCGCTCATAGTTAAGCCCGCGCGGGGTTTTGGTGACGGTGGAGAACACTTGCAAGGCGACGTGGGCTTGCAGCAGGCGCGGCAGATCGGAGTGGCCGTAGTCGAGGCGTTTGAGCAGATCACGCTGCCAGAGCAGGGCGTCGTCGTGCATGTCAGCGATGAACATGCTGTTATGCAGCGCTTGCGCCACGCTGCTGGCCGGGTAGGGCGCCGGGCTGGCGACGCTGTTCATGTGCCAGTCGAGCACTTTCGGCAAACTGAAAAAAACCGTGGCGCCAAGTAACAGTAGAGCACTCAGGCTGAG